>NZ_JBKIWQ010000005.1:0-195625 GCF_046599555.1 Trueperella sp. LYQ141
AATCCCGACAAAAGCAACACAATTTGTCCGACCAATTAGTTGACTACAACCAACTAAAACCCCCACTTTCGCGCATCAACACAACGAAAAACCCGAAAAATAGCAACACATTTTGTCCTATAACCCGAACAGGCGAGGATCCGCAATCAGCTTATGGGTTACAGGGCAGCGTATAAGTGGCAGATTTTGACCTTTAACCCCAGATTTGGCTTAGCTCTAGTGCCTTTCTGGGCGCGACAAATCGCCCCAGGGGGACTGGGGCGACAGACGCTTCGAATACCGAGCTGTGGATTTAGTCCGTGGCAGGTGGGATTTCGTAGGCATCGGGATCGAATTCGGCGTCTGGATCATAATCTGCCCACTTGTCGAATTCGTCATCAGCCTCGTACTCCGGTTCTGACCCGCCGACTAACTCCCGCTCCAGTGCGGCATAGTCCGTCTCGGGACTGTAGTACTTCAGGTTACGTGCAACCTTGCGTTGCTTGGCTCTTTGACGGCCGCGCCCCATATTTGGCTCGACCCCCCTCAACTCGTCTCGGAGCAGGCACATCCGTGCGGCTCCACTCATACTTCTAATGGTTCGTGGGATCTAGTTTACCCTGAATCGATAGGTAATCTCTACGTCGTGAGAAGGGTGATGGCATTAGGCAGATCACGTCGTGGATATATTGTGGGCGATACCTGTGCGAACTAGATCTGTAGTGCGAATATGAATGCTTGATATGGCAAGTAAAGTTGTGGATTCAGTATGAGAGGCCTGCACGGGATGTGTCACTATGTGAGCGAGCGACATGCGGGAGTGTTCACTATTAACGAATTCCGGCGAATGGGGTAGAGGGTATTTGGGCGATGCTAGCTGTGTGATGTGCTAAAAATTCGGAGTTCGCTATCCGTGCATCTAAAACTAAAAGAGCAGGTCAGAGCCTATATGCGCGATTTCCGCGTGAATGAGAGAGTAGCTATATAAATGCTGGTCGTAGGTGAATGTTCTACTTATCGTCCATTTTGACGGTGGAATAGCACCCTCTTGGGAGCTATCTCGGTGCGGTACTTTCGTTTGTCGTGTTTCACATATAAGGTTTCGGGTAATGCATCGTTTTCGTGCTTGGGTGAACTTTGTTCGTACCGTTGGCGTGAGACGATGCTGCAGCACGTTCACTGAACTGAGTGACCTATATGAGAATACGTATCATTTAGGTCATAGCTGAATGTGATCGCGTGCATATAACAGGTATAATTCACGACATGGAGGAAGGTTTGCGGATGGGAGCATGCTTTTTGCGCAAGCATGTTTTCGCTGTCGATCTTCGTCTTTGTAGCCAAAAAGCTACGTTGCAAACAGGTTGTAATGTGGTAAAGCGAGGAAAATACTATGGCTTTTGATAATGATCTAATGACGCCTGCTGAGGTGGCAGCACTCTTCCGTGTTGATCCAAAGACGGTTGCCCGCTGGGCTAATAACGGCGATCTGCCATCAGTTCGCACGCTTGGAGGTCACCGTCGTTTCCCGCGGAGCAAGGTGCTTGAGGCAATGAACCGGGCACAGGTCGTCGAGGAAACCACGGACGAAACTGCAGAGTAAAGCAGCACGCAAATACATCGTCCTATTCGATACGCAGACGATTCTGCGATATCGTGCATGAGGTTCGCCCGGGTGGATGATCCGACCAGCTAGGCGAGATAAATAAGACGTAAACATGTGGGCGGCAGGGAATTCCCTGCCGCCCACACCTGTATTAACACAATGTGGGTGGTGTTGATATATCAACACCACCCACACGCTATCCCGTGCAAGGGCACTATTTCATGATCTTGCGCAATACCAGGAGCGCCACTCCAGCCCCAATTCCGCCGAGGATGGCAAGCGCCTTCTTATCGCCGGATTTTGCGTCAGAAACAAGATTCTGCGCTTGATTCTTCGTCTGAGTGAGCTTCTCCTGAGCGGCAACCTTGACGTCCTCTTTCAGGTTCTTCGGATCAAGGCGAGCTGCCAACTCATTAACCGTATCCGTCAGCTCGGAACGCACGCGCTCTAGATCGCGGCTCACTTCTTCTGCGCTGCGATTATCTGGCACGTTCTTAGGGGCCTCATAATCGGCAGCTTTCTTGTACTGTGCGCTACTCACTTCTTGATTCCCTTCTTGACGGCTGCGACATTCTTTTTCATGCCGCCAGCAGGATCGATCACATTCTTTTTAGCCGCATCCATCTTGCTCTTCCCGATGAGAGCGAGAATGAGAATGACGAGGAGAAGGATACCAGCCACAATCAAAAATGCTGCCCACAGCGGTACGACAAGGGAGAGCGCATAGCCGCCAGCCAGCAACAAAATGCCGAACATATACAGGGCGAGCACGCCAGCGATAGCGAACATCACCCCGCCAGTGCCCAGATTCTTGACCTTTTGGGTAGCCTGCAATTTGGTGTACGTAATCTCGTCACGCACCAAGGCAGAGAACTGAGCCGTCACCTTGGCGACAAGTTCCCCGATGGACTGCGTTCCCGGACCAGACTTCACTGGGCTGCGACCCGATAAGGTCTGAGGGCCTTCAACCGAATGGGTTGTTGGTGCCGGACGAGAATCCCCGGAAAGGGAGATCTTCTCGCTGTCCGTTGTGCGCGATGTGTTGTCTTTATCAGTCACGGATATACTCCTTCAGATGGGCGCGCGGCACGCCCGAGTGTTTCCCCCATTTTTGCACGGAATGATCACTCTTTCGACTCGTTGTTGGCAAATGCACGCAAGGTGAAAGGCACTAGCCCAGCGTAAGAGAATAAAACCGTCTTATCTACGTGTTGCCATCGCTGGATAAAAGTGGGATTTTTCTTGTGATATAGCGAATCCATGCGGCAAAGAAATAACTGATATATGCAAAAGCTGCCTGTGATTCTGCCAGCGTGCATAGCGCTATTGGCTATGCCACATTGCACCAATACGTGCTAGCTAAGATGAGTTTCTTTTTTTGGGGCGGGGAGGGGGATCACCGGCAAAAATCCTAGAGCGCCCTACTAAAGCTGGATATGGCGATAGCCGATGCTTTTTTTGGGGGAAAAGGACGAGGCAGACGCAGCCTATACGACTAGATTCCATTATTCCGGGCGCAATTTATCGGCCCTATGGACTTCGTGTGTGGGAGAAGAAGGATCCCCACCTCGGGCTCAAGAATCATGGATAGAGATGACGGATAGCCTGCTGCGTGTTGCTTTGCTCGGTAGGAGCTGAGCAAAGCGCCTAGCGCACCATCACTAGAGCACGGAGATAAGCGCGCTATGTGCCAGGGTATTCCTTATTCCTAAATGTATATCTCGGCGCTGGGCCTCGTGTTAGCCTGACTAGACTACTTAAACCACGCAATCACCAATCGAGATCGGGGCAATCCGAATACGCTAGCTGCGTGGCGCGCTGTGCCAATCCCAAACGCTTACTGTGTGAATATCGCGCCGAGCCAAACGCTACCGAGCTTAAGTATGCCTTAGTATCCGTGGAGCTAAGGTTGCTGAATACCGCTCTATCTGCGTGTGGTAGTGACGGAGCAGCGCCGCTACCTAGACCTCAGCGCTGTTTATCCGAACGAGGAGAGCGGCGATCAGATGATTCCCCAGAACGCCCGCTCTGCGGCGAGGATTGACGTTTTTGGGTGGAGCGTGCCGGATACTGTTTTGAGCTCTTCGTTGCCTGATCGCCACGGCGTCGATTGGTACGCTCAGGCTGTTGTTGAGCCGAATGTGGCTTTCCGGTGTGTTGACGAGTTGAAGAAGACTGATTACCGCCAGCAAAAGAACCTCGGGTCGCACGCCCTGACGCGCCATCTGCAGAACGTGGATTGTGTGGCTGCTTCTTTTTCGGGTACTTTCGCTCGTCAGGGCGTGACCGCTCGTTGGTGCGCGGCGTGGGGCGAACCGTGCGCAGGCGATCAGCCCGTTGCCCCTCTGCTCCGGGAGCTGCTGAGGAGTGAACAGAGCCATACCCCCCGTTGCTCTGTGGTGGGCGCGGAGGATAAGGCGGAATACGCCCATCTGGAGTCTTAGCAGCATAGGTGCGCCCAGATCGAGATGAGGTCGCAGATCGCGATGATCCTGCAGATTGAGGCGACCCACCATTAGTAGGTGGCGTTCCCCGTCGGGTAAAACGGGCTATTAATCTGCGTAGATAGCCTATGACAGTGTAAGTTTCAGGCATTCGGAAAATCGCCATCAGGATCAGGAACACCACACACATCATGGCGCCCACGCCGACGAAAGCCAACAAAGATCGAGATAAGCTGCTCGCTAGCTGCCACGAGCCAATCATGCGGATAGGAAGCCAGCCGATAATCCCCGTCAGGATACCAATGACCAGCAGTTTGCTGTGCGTGATCGCGTCGCGGCGCAACTCCAATCCGCCGAGGCGACGATGCAGGAGATAATACGTGACGAAACCAGAGAAAATATTAGCGCTGGCCATGACGATCCCAACCCCGATAGTTACCCAGCGCGGGGGCAGGAAACCGCAGACGATGAAGCCGAGGAAACCAAAAATTTGCCACGGCAAACTGACAAAGAATGCGGTGCGGGTATCCTCCAAAGCGTAGTAGACCTTATTAAAGACGGTTGCTGCACCGACGCCAACCAGACCGCACGACATGACCACAAGCACGCGAGACAAGGTGACAATATCGGTGGCACTAACCGAGGGGACGAGCAACCGCGACAGCGGAATCGCCAAAACAATCAAAGCCGCAGTAGCCAAGGCATTGAACATGGAGACGGTGCGCAAAGTCAAGGACGTATCGGCGCGCACCGCTTTCATATTCTCGCTGATGGCAGAGCGGGCCAAACGGGTAAAAACAGCGGTAGTAATCGAGACAGTGATTAATGACGTAGGCAAGGAATATGCGGCATAAGCCGTGGTGTAGGCATAGTTGCCTGCGATTTGCGCCAGTTCCATGCCCGCGCGGCTTGCTCTGGCGGTCGCTCCCGCACAGACGTTCGTCTGTACCATTGTGGAAAATAGCCCGGTAATCATTGTCGCCATCATCCACGTCGAGGCGCGCCCAGCTTTGCCAAGACCTGAGCCACGCCAACGGAAATCAGGGCGGAAATGAATCCCTAAGCGCCGCATAGGGATAACGAGAACGAGCGCCTGGATGATGATTCCCAGCGTCGAGACGCCCCCTAAAAGGCAGGCCCGCCATCCCATCCACTGATCGGCGGTTGATGGGGAAGCCGCATTTTCTGAACCGAACAGCGCCAACATGAGCAGCAAGCCAGCGATAGCTACCACGTTATTCAATACCGGCGCCCACATGTACGGCCCAAAGTTTTCGCGAGCATTGAGAATCTGACCGAAAATGGTGTACATGCCGTAGAAGAAGATTTGTGGCAAACACCAGTAAGCAAACAGGACAGTCAAGCGATACCACTGCGGTTGCATGGACGCAGCGAAGAGCTTAACAACGATCGGTGCGCATAGGGCGATGAGGATCGTCAGTGCCCCTAAGACCACAATCGACAACGTGAGCAGTTTATTGATGAACGCCTGACCGCCATCGCTGGACGTTTTCATTGCACGAACGATAGCCGGCACCAGCACAGCATTGACTAAACCACCAGCAATCACCATATACAGCAGATTGGGGGCAGAGTTAGCCACATCAAAAGAATTAGATACCGACGAGGTAAGACCGACAACGGCGCCAAGCAGAATAGGGGAGCGAACCATCCCTAAGACGCGGGAGGTCAACGTCCCTAAGAACATGATCAGTGATGAGTGTGCAGTGGACGTATGCGATTGGCTACTGGGAGCTGGCTGTGGTGTGCGCCGGTCAGGAGCACCAGAACGGTATGAGTGCGGCGAAACGGTACGGGGCTCCGCGCCCTTGTGTGAGCGAGCAGGCGCAGATGGGTGCACAGAAATATCTCGCTGACCTGATGTTATTCGGGTGCTGTGAGTGCCTCGATCGGAATGTGACCGAGGAATAAGAGGTTCAGCTCCGCGGCCATGACGCGGCTTGTAGCTCGACAGCCCGAAATTCATACAGTAATGGTAACGAATTAGAACCCAGAGTCAGTGGGGTGTGGATAGTAGTGTCTTGTGCGCCGCAGATGGTTAATGGTCGAAGCGGCACGGAAAAACAGTCGTTGGGGGTGAAAATCTGGCCAGTAGTCAAGCGGATTGACGGTGTTGGCGCGAGCAGCGCGAATCCGTCGGCGCAGTTCCGGATCTCGAATATATCGCCGAGAAGCCAAAAAACGGGGCAGGACGGCGAAAATTCCTTCTCGTTGGAGGCGTTGGATCGACCCGCAGGGGCGTGAGAGCGCGTCGTCGGTAACCGCCTGAGCAACATTGACCCCGCCGACATTCAGATAATAACTTCCTCGCCCCATTCTCGGATTCAAGTCGAGCCAGTAGACGGTTCCATCGCGCGGATCTATTTTGACATCCAGGGAGAAGAAACCAGTTAACCCGATACGTTCAACAATTGCCAGCCCTTGCCGGACAAGTTCGGGGTGGTCACACACGAGAATCAGACCAGCGTTTCCGAGTTGGGTTGGATCATGCAGACCCAAGAGAACCTGACCCGAACCCACGGCGGCAAGCTGCCCATCGCGACGAATATAGCCATTGACAACCCATTGAGTCGTATCGTCGCCAGGAATGAGCTCTTGAACGATCATATTAATTCCGGTTGGCGCAATATGATCGAGATAGGCATAGAGATCTTCCCACGTGGCGAACGGAGCCACTTTTTCTACTCCACAGGTACGTAGTCGCAAGTAATCCGGGCCATTAGCAGGCTTTACAACATACGGCGCGCGCAGATGGCGAACATTATCCCAGCTACTGCGATCGGATAGCTGGATGTGTATTGAAGCGGGGTAATGGCAGCCTGCCTGCTCAACGTAGTGCGCAAATTGCGATTTATCATTAGCGGCATCAATAACCTCAGCCGGTGGCGCCGGAATGAACCACTGTGGCTCTAACTCAGCTCGATGGGTGGTTCCAATACGCAGGGCTTCGTCGAGATTTCCCAGCATGAGCAGATGTTTTCCGCTGTGTTCGTCAGCAATATCTTTCATGATGGGAACGAGACGCGCAGGATCAGTCAGGGAGCCGGAGGGCAACATGCGCACGTCAAGAATCCGAGAATGGTTGATATTGCCGCGCATCCAATCGGTAAGAACGAGGGTTTTTATTCCATACGTTTCATGAAAAAGTCGGGCGACCGAGTACTCGGCTAGGTCAGCCCCAAAAACCACAGGTACGATTGGTGGAACATCCATGGTGGCTCCGACCGGCGTCGATCCGGTGACCTTCCGATTTTCAGTCGGACGCTCTACCAACTGAGCTACAGAGCCAGTGAGAAAAAACGCCCGAATAAACCGGGCGAATCTCCTGCGACCCTGACGGGACTTGAACCCGCGACCTCCGCCGTGACAGGGCGGCGCGCTAACCAACTGCGCTACAGGGCCAGTGTGCTTTCGCACTGTGCTGATATCGACGGCATATCTGCCATTTGTATCAGCGCTTCCGAAGAAGCAGTACCCCCAACCGGATTCGAACCGGTGTTATCGCCGTGAAAGGGCGGTGTCCTAGGCCTCTAGACGATGGGGGCTTAGTGACTCTCGTCGTTATTCCGAACCAGCTTTACTTGGAGGAACTCGACTAGCATAGGCAGGAATTAGTGAAAATGCAAAATCAAAAAGGCGTGGTCTGGGACACGTTCGAGCAGGGTGGGGCGTTCCTCGCCTAGGCTGGTATTCATGCATGCATGTATTTGGGCTCTGTCATCGGCATTTCTTGCCTCTCCGTCGCCAGATAGTACGGATACGCCTGGCGATATTAGCGCGCCAGTTGGAGAAGCAGTTGCCGCCACCTTTGACGTCCTCGCCTTAGCAATGGCGGTGGCAATTGGGGTGGGAATCGGCATACTGGTCGGATTTATCGTCGTGGGAATTTTGCGAGCAGTTGGGCGTCGCCATCACTACGTCGATCCGGTTGCGCGTTCGGTATCGCGCCGGTTGGAAATCCTGCTCCTTATTATCGGCGGCTGGATGGGATTGATCCACGGGCGGCGGGCGATTTTGCCTGGTTTAGAGCCGGCATGGGTTGCCGTCCTCGATCAAATTTTCCTTATTGTTGTTATTCTTGCCGTCACTTGGTGCGTCGTCGGTTTAGCTAACGGGTTGATCGAAGCGATAAATCTGCGCATGGCAGAAGCCTCCGAGGGGCGTGCGGCCCGAGTAAAGACGCAGACTCAAATTTTGCGTCGCGTGCTGGTATGCGTGCTGTGGCTACTCGGTATCGCCGGTGTGCTGTTGACTTTTCCGGCGGCACGGGCGGCTGGCGCCTCCATCTTTGCCTCAGCCGGCATCATCTCCGTCGTTGCTGGTTTAGCTGCGCAAACCACGCTAGGTAACGTCTTTGCTGGACTCCAGCTTGCGTTCACTGATTCGATTCGGGTGGGGGATATCGTCATGTACGAAACCCACTACACCACCGTGGAAGAAATCACTTTGACCTATGTGGTCCTCGCGGTGTGGGATGGGCGACGAATCATTGTTCCCTCAACGATCATGACCACAAAATCTTTTGAGAATTGGACTCGCCGTGCGCCGCAAATGACGGGTGACGTCACCTGGGAAGTGGATTGGGCGGTTCCCATTGACGCAGCGCGCATGCAACTCGAACATATCCTGCACAGCACAGACCTGTGGGATGGGCGTACTGGAGTCATGCAAGTCTCGGACGCCACACGCAATAGCTCGCTGACCTTGCGGGCCATCATCTCGGCAAAAGATTCTCCGACGTTAACGGACCTGAAGAACTACGTGCGTGAAGAGTTCGTGAAGTGGATCCAGTACGAAGCCACCTATGCCATGCCGCATATTCGGAAGATTGACGACGATATGCAACCAGTGGTTGAGCTCAATGAAGCAACCTTGGCGCAGGTTTCGGCTCGTTTAGAGGATCGCCCGCCGACGTTCATGCCGGCAGCAGTGGCCCATGATGAAGCCCGCGATACCCGTGAAACAGAAGTGATCTCAGCCGAAGCAGTTGAACAACTATTACGGATTCCAGTGCGGGAACGAGCCGCGCAGTTAGCACAGCAGGGAGTTACCGGGCCGATGGTTTCCCATCCGACGGTCATTACCGACGGGCATAAGTCTGCACTCTTCACTGGCTCGCCAGAAGCGGATAAATTGGCAGAGAAATACGCTGGTCCAGGGCGAGCTGCATACGAGGAGCGTCAGCGAACTTTAGAGAGAAATCTCCATCCGCAGATGCGTAGCCAGAGGCAATACCCAGAGGAAATTCATGAGCCGGAAAAAACGGCGAGCAACGATAGCGGCAATACGCCTGTGTCAGAAAACCCCATCCACTTAGGCGGTGAACGCGCTGAATATCTAAGTGACCAGTCTGATAACGACGAATATGTGGCGGCAGAGCGTGCAATGCGACATTCTGCCTCGAAGGTAGTGGGCAATTCGGCATTGGGTGCTCCGGTAGCAGGTGAAGCAGCGGTAGAGACCCCTGAAACAGCAGATAACTCAGTAAGAGGTAATCCGGCAGCAGGGAGCTCGACAGCCAGTGATTCGCCGGAGAGAGGCAAAAATGGATAATCCGGCACAATATTCGGAACAGCAGTGGCGCCAGCTCCTCACTCCGATTGAGTATCACGTACTGCGGCAAGCCGGTACAGAGCGGCCAGGGAGCGGCGAACTGCTATATGAGCAGCGTTCAGGGATGTATCATTGCCGCGCCTGCGATCAACCGCTATTTACCTCAAAAACAAAATTTGATTCGCATTGCGGATGGCCCTCGTTCTACGATCCTGACGAGCGTGAGGCAGTGGTCTACGTGAGGGATCATTCAGCCGGTATGGTTCGCACGGAGGTTCGTTGTGCTCGATGCCATTCGCATCTAGGGCACGTCTTTTCCGATGCGCCACACACGCCAACAGGTTTGCGCTATTGCATGAACTCTGTTGCTCTGAGGTTTGTGGCTGACGAGGAATAGCGCACTCTGATGACGAAACTGCTGACCCTCAATATCCAGTACGGTCAACCTGTGCCCGTGGGATATGCGATTGCCGACCCACAGTTGCGTAGCAACGGTCCCGAATCAATATCGCTGCTAGCTCGGAGTATCGCCCAATTAGCCCCCGATATTGTGGGGGTACAAGAAGTGGATCGAGGAAAGCCTCGTTCTGCATGGGTAGATCAACTAGCTGTTCTTGCCCAACACACGGGATTACAGCCCTATTTTGCCCGCACGAAATGGCATTACGGCATGGGCTTGCTCACTCGCTATCCCGTGCATGAGGTACATGTGCGGCGATTGCCGGGGCGGCGTAGCCCATGGATTCCTGCCGATACGGTGCATCCTCGCGGGCGGATTAAATGGCCAGATCCGCGGGCGTGCCTATATGGGATTGTTGAAAGCGAGGGTGGGCCACTTGCTCTAGGGGTTACGCATTTATCGACGGTTCGCCGCGTTGCACTGACTCAACTGGACGCCGCGTTAGCGCATCTGGCAGATTTTGCGCACGGTTTGCCCATGATCCTCATGGGCGATATGAACTTGCGTTTGCCTTATATCGAGGAAGCGCTATCGCCACAGCTGGGAGTAATGCCGCTTGTTCGGGCTAATGCTTCACCGAATTGGCAGCCGTTCTTCCAAATTGACCATATCCTCGGGCGCGGGGTGCGCCTCATCGATTCGCGGGTAGTTTCTTTCCCGATCTCTGACCATGCGGGATTATTCGTCCGTCTTGATGAAAAATATTCGTGTTCCTGAGGCGTGTTTTTCTTAGTAGTGAGATGGCGAGTTGTGGCACGCTGCGTTAGTGCGTTAGTGCGTTAGTGCGTTAGTGCGTTAGTGCGTTAGTGCGTTAGTGCGTTAGTGCGTTAGTGCGTTAGTGCGTTAGTGCGTTAGTGCAGGCCATAGCCCAATACCACATACTTCAACGCAGTGAGAACCAGTGCGGCAAATGGACAAAACTGCACGTTCCTTACAGCCGGCGTAGGGTGTGAGCGTGGGAGATGTCGTTCTGAGCGTTTGGGTGCTCGTCGTATTTATGATGATCGGCTTCGTTCTGGTCAAAATGCGAATCCTCAACCCGGGCGACGATCGAGAACTATCAAAACTCGTTTTTTATATCACCATGCCTGCCATGCTCTTTCGCACGGTTAGCGTAGCGCGCATTAATGACGTTTTTTCGCTTGGATTGGCAACGAACATTATTGTCGCTATAACGCTTATGGCAGGTTATCTCCTCATCGCTCGTCGGCTATTTGGCCTGCGTGATGGGCAGGAGATTCTGGGGGCATTCGCGTCGGGATATACCAATGCTGGGAATATTGGTATCCCGTTTTTGATTGCGACCGTAGGGGAGGCGACGGCAGCCGCTGGCATCATCCTATTCCAGGTTCTTATCCTGGTGCCGACGCTATTCGTCCTCCTTGATCGCACAACCGGCCGCTCTAGCTCGCGGATGATACTGCAACTTGCCCATGCCTTCCGCCAGCCGCCACTGGTGGCATTATTGGCCGGCATTGCCGTCATGCTTGCCGGAATATCTGTTCCGCGGGTGGTCTGGGTTCCGGTTAATACCCTGGCTGACGCAACGATTCCCATCATGATGATCGCTATGGGAGTGAGTCTTGCGACGGCGAATCCTCCGAAACTGAACCGAGAATCGCTGCCGCTATTTACTGCGATATGTTTCCGTATTGTCCTTAGCCCGATACTGACGTATGCGCTTGCAATGGCCTTGGGTGTGCGGGGGATGACGCTGTTGGCGGCGATGGTCGTCTCTATTTTCCCCACAGCGAATAACCTGTTTGCTATCTCCCAGCAATATGACGTAAATGTTGGGCTAGTGCGGGATTCTGTGGTGGTGACGGCACTGGCTTCCATGCCCGCTCTCCTCATTATTGCTGCGGTGTTCCATGTTTCCTAAGCTGTCTTCGAGTTCTAATGCGGGGGCTTCACATGCCCAGGTCAGTGCCAATCCCCACGTAAACACCGCCAATATGAGTGCCACTGCTCATCTGGGTGCCGCCGGAGCAGTAATCCTCTCGGGGGTGATCCAGTACGTCGGAGCGGCCGTTGCTGTGCGGTTATTTGCAGTGGCGGCAGTCCTTGCGGTGGGCTGGGGGCGCGTTGCGGTTGGTGCGCTCGTGATGTTGATCTGGCAGCGTCCCCGTCTTGCTCGGCGCGCCTGGGGATGGGCGGCATGTTACGGGCTGACGCTGGTAACGATGAATATGCTGTTCTATATTGCGATTTCACGTATTCCGCTCGGTTCTGCAGTCGCTGTGGAATATATCGGCCCAATTCTCCTTGCGGTATGTTCGGCGCGTACCCGACGAATCTATCTTGCGGTAGCCTGTGCCGCCTGCGGTGTAGGGGCGATTTCCTGGGCAGGTGTGCGCCTGGAACAAACAGGAGTGCTGCTGGGAATCGGAGCAGCGTTTGCGGCGGGAATAGCCTGGGCGGGCTATCTGTGGATTGGCGGCAAAATAGCGAAAATGGTGGGCGGGTACAGCGCGCTCGCAGTAGGTATGGGAATCGGTTGCCTGTGTTACGCTCCGCTCGCGGTGTCACAAACTGGCGTTATCTTTGCGCACCCGAGATTTCTCGGGATGATGATTATTGTGGGAATCTGTTCGTCAGTAGTTCCCTACGTTATTGACGCACGTATCCTGCGCAATATACCGGCTGGTCAGTATGCGTTGTTCAATGCGATTTTACCGGCGACCTCAGCCGTGGTGGCCGTTTTCCTCCTACGCCAGTTGCCAGGGGTGGGAGATATTGTGGGGATTGCACTTGTTACCTGTGCGGTTCTGCTGGTCAGCAGTGAGTCGATACGAAGTCGGCACGCCAGGCCAGATATGTAGCTAGCACTGATCCGTATGGGCGAATAAGGCTGAGTTAGCCTGAGAAATGACTGAGATAGCAGGGAAAGTGGTGGCGATCTCATCACTTGTGGGGATTTGAATTTTATTCGCGGGGATTCCTCAGGTAGACTCTGTGCGAGTCAGTGGCATGCGTGATGCTAGGTTCGCTTAGCTGCCGGTGAGCCCTCATTCACATCGTTGAATAGGGATCTGTTGGTGGCGCACCCGCTGGCGTGTGTGCGCAAGATCAGTGCACGGGCCTCTAGCTCAATGGTAGAGCAGCGGACTTTTAATCCGTAGGTTGTGGGTTCGAGTCCCACGGGGCCTACTGTAAGACGCCGGTGGCTGGTTACAATTGTGGGAACCAGCCACCGGCGTCTTTATGCGCACATATTTGCGGCATTCGTATCCAGAGCGAATAGGATTACGCCTTATTCTGCAAGCCTATTTCTTCAGATACCCCGCAGCATCACATGCTTTTACCGTCTCCTGCAGGGAAGTCTTCAACTCGTTGTAGAGCTTCTTATCTCCTTGGAAGTTGCCTGGAGAGATGGTGTGTGCCCACGCGTCATACTTGGTGTGAGCGTCGTGGAAAGCAGTTTTCAGGTTAGCGGGCTGCAAATCCATCGGGTCTGCGCTCACTGCGATTTGGCGAATACGGGGCAGGGCAGTCTTTAACCGATACGTCAGCGGTTCGCTGGGATCGGTAAACTTCGCGACGGCTTTATCAAAATTCGTGCAAAGAGTGATCGCCTTGTCATTCGCAGGCGCTGAAGCATTATCGTCAGTTTTGCTCTCAGTAGATGAACTACAAGCGGTTAGCGCCACCAACGTGGCGGCAATAGAAATCATGATCTTGGTTTTCATGGAGTCTATGCTAGTGCTCCGCGGTGTAGAAAGCCTGGAAGCGGGCAGTGGGGAAGTGACTGTTTCGTCATAGCTGACGATGAAAGCTGTGCGTATGCAAGGTGTTAGTAAGGTGAAGGGTATGGGGCAAAATCGTGAATTGAGATATTCCCTGGGCGTAATTCATAGGTGAATGCCAAGGGCAGAAACAGTGGAACGTATCAGGATAGGGCCTTCGTATTTCAGACGGGATATGTATGAGAAAAACTATTCTGTTAGGTGGTGTACTCGTCTGGAACGTCTCGGTATATCCAAGGTATGTACCCAGATATAGCAATTAGGGTGTAGCGATATGGCCTAGGGTATGGCAGACGTATCTAGCTTGATATGCCTAATGTGTTAATCTAACGCGACTCGGCATGGTTGGTGGTGCCTGCGCGCAGCCAGTTTCTATGACGAGATACATTCCGCATGATTTGGCGTGATATAGCCAGTTCGCCGTCGCTAGATATGATCTGCTCTGGGGCAGCTCGGCCCTCGCCTGCCTTACTGCCTTTCTCCCGAAAACTGAGCCGGAAATCCTTGGTGGCTGGAACCTTGCGATGATTGTGCACGTGCAATTGCCGGATGACCTGCGGTAAATACCCCCAGATCGGGCAGCGCATACTGTTGTACGAGTAATCCTGCTGCAGGCGGAGCGTGCTCGCCACCACGTGCTCGGCAAATCTGGAAGAATCTTCTCGTTGCTACGCGGAAGGCGGTGGAGTTATGCGCTTGGTCCTTAATGTGATCTGGCTGGTTTTCGGTGGTTTCTGGCTATTCCTTGGCTACGTATTCTTCGGCGTGATCGCCTGCCTGCTCATTATCACTGCACCGGCTGGTTTGGCATGTTTTCGGATTGCGCGATACGTGCTGTGGCCCTTTGGTCTGACGGTTGTTTCCCGCCCGCATGTGCAACCCCTCTCGGAGGTATCTAATATCATTTGGTTTGTATGTGCTGGATTGTGGCTGTCGATCGGGCATGTGATTACTGCTTGTGCTCAGGCGGTGACGATTATTGGGCTTCCGCTTGCGGTGGCAAATATTAAGCTCATTCCAGTGACGTGTTTTCCCTTTGGTAAGCAGGTAGTAGCGCGCGGGACGAATACGCTTTTCTAAGTTCTTGAGGTCTGTTGAGCAATGCTATCCGCGCTTAACTCTCAAATGATCGACGCTCACCCTTCCTTTGCGTTCGCCACGGTTTGTACCTAAAACACCTGACAGATTCCATCAGCCCCGCTGGAGGCGCGGCACGTCAGTAAAAACGATGTGAGCTATGTTTCGAAATAGGGGGGGGTAGCAGGCTATGCCTGGAGGTGTTCTAATGGAGGTCATGAGTATGCATCGGGAATCGTCATCAGCAATGGATGCCGTGCGGGCAGCGGCTGGCGCCAATACCCTACCAGCAACTGACGGCGTTACCGCGATCAAATTAACCCATATTTCTAAGCGTTACCGCAATGTGCAGGCAGTCAATGATCTGAGTTTGACGGTGCAGCCCGGTGAGGTTATCGCGCTACTTGGCCCTAACGGGGCAGGAAAGACAACGACTATCGATATTGCGTTGGGATTGATTACGTCGGATTCCGGTTCGGCCACGCTTTTTGGCATGGATCCGCATACTGCGATTCGACGCGGTTTAGTGGGTGTGGTCCAGCAGAGCGATACGTTGCGCGGAGAAATGACGGTCGCTCAGATGGTGAAGATGATTGCGGCGACGCACGGCAAACCGCGATCCGTTGATGAGGTATTCGTAGCGACAGGTATTGCCCACCTGGCCAACCGCAAAGTGCAAAAGTGTTCAGGTGGAGAAAAGCAACGAATTCGTCTGGCTATTGCACTACTTTCCGATCCGTTTTTGCTTATTTTGGATGAGCCGACGACGGGGATGGATGTGGATGGGCGTCGGGAATTCTGGGAATTTATGGAGCGGGAGGCTCGGCGCGGGCGAAGCATCGTATTCGCGACCCACTATCTCGCAGAAGCTGAATCCTACGCCGCTCGAACGATTATCATGCGCAACGGTGAAATTATTGCCGATGGATCAACGGCAGCTTTGCGAGATAGCTTTGCGCATTACACCCTGCTGGCTTCTTATAGCGGAGAAGAAGCGGCACTAAAGAATGTCTTAGCGGGATGTGACTGCGAGGTGGTGTGTGAGCCAGGGAAGGTGAAGATCACTGGAAAAGATCTTGATGAGGTAGCGCGCATTGCCTTGGGTGTACCCGGTATTCGTCATGTGACGATTACACAATCGTCGTTAGAGGATGTTTACACAACTCTCGTTGAAGCGGAAAGGGCTTAATATGAGCGTTACTATCTGCAATTCGTTATCTGCTGCGGAGATTGCCGATCGTCGCGCGCCGAGCCCTTTTCGTGGCTTTGGTGCAGTGGTAGCAGCTCATTTTCGAATGAGTTTGTTATCGGTGTGGTCCTTATTTACGGTCGGTTTACCGCTGTGTATGTATCTGATTTTCGGTACTGGGCAATCGTATAGCCGGATTGATGTGGGGCACGGTAACGTTGCTGCGACGGTCTTAGTGGCGATGGCCCAGTATGGAACGATTGTGGCGACCTCTATGACGGGTGCAAGCATTGCGGTGGAAAAGACTCAGGGGTGGCTGCGCACGATATACCTGACTCCGCTGGGAGTTAACCGCTATATTTCTGCGCGTTGCGTTGCAAGTTTGTTTGTGACGATGGTCAGCATTGCTTTGGTGTACCTGGCGGCTCTGTTTACTGATGCGCGCATGGAGCCACTCGTCATCGTGCAGACCTTCCTTTTGGTGACGGCAACTGCACTTTTGTCAGCTTCTTTGGGGCTGCTTGTGGGGCTGGTAGTGCGTGGCGAGGAGGCATATTCCGTGCTTGGTGGTGGGACGGCTATCTTGGGATTCCTCTCCGGAATTTTCATTCCTTTGGATCAGATGGCTAAACCCCTGCAAGTGATTGCCCAGTTCACCCCGTTTTGGGGTGCGAATCGCCTGGTGACTTGCCCTATCTATGGCTGGGAGCACCTGGAAGCAAAATCTCTCATCAACGTGGCAGTCTGGTTAGTGCTGTTGTTACTTGGGATACGTCTGGCGTCTAGGCGTTCTACGCGACGTTGAGTTTCGAGGTAGACGGCGCGGCTAGTAGGCGCTTTACGGCGCGGTGCGTCAGGCGCGTTGACCGCCGCCCGGCTGTAGTACGGGTGTGTGGTTGCGTCGTATATTTCTAGTGTTTGCGCGAGTTCTCGCTGGCGCGGCTCTTAGGAAACCTGAGGGGTGTCGGAGGTGTTCGCGGTGTGCTGGGCGTGGGTTTTGGCTTCGCGATCCAAACGCCATAACCAGTAGGCGTCAATGAGGACGATAGCGGCGTTCATTGCCATGAATGGCCATACCGCGAGGATGGCATTGTAGATAGTGGCGATGAGTGATCCGATCAGGTTGTACCAACGGAATTTGACCTGGCTGGCCAAGATGAGGGAACAGATCACCATGAGGGAGCCGGTCCATCCAAAAATCTCAAGAATCGTCCGAGTCTCAAACATAAGTATGTCCTTTCCGTGCGTGGAGTCGGGTATTCCAGGATAAGCGCCATTGCTGCTTTGTGCACTGTTCGTCGTCGCGTCGTGTCGTCGGTGCTATGCCGGACATTGCGATCTCGTGTCAGTATGTGAGAAAACCCGTTGACGTTAGATGGCATCGAGGTATAGATTTTATAACAGCACAGTTGTTGGACATCTAGCAACATAACAACTGAGATGTTGGACAAGTGCTATGGCTGTATGTCGGTACAGCCAGCAATATCTTGACTAGCAACAACGGAGATGCAGTGAGAACTATTGATTGGGTTGACGACCACATCGAACTTATCGATCAAACGAAACTGCCAGGCGAACTCGTCATCCGAAAAGTAACAACACTTGATGACCTCATCGACGATATTCAGCGTCTCGCCGTCCGTGGCGCACCCGCGTTGGGCGTCGCCGGAGCAATGGGGGTTGCGCTAATTGCTCAAGGAAATCCCGATCGAGCAACCCTGGAATCAGAAGCGCAACGCCTAGCTAATGCCCGCCCAACAGCCGTAAACCTATCCTGGGGCGTAAAAAAGACGATGGAGAAAGCCGACGGAGGTTTTCCCGCGCTATTAGAAGAAGCATTGAAAATCCGAGATGACGATATTGCCTCGTGCTATTCGATGGGGCAGTACGGAGCAGATCTTATGGATGAGCTTCTTGACACGGATACCTACCGAATCATGACAATCTGCAACACAGGCGGCCTGGCCTGCGTAGAACGCGGAACGGCACTCGGGGTTATCCAAACGCTCTTTGAGCGTGGAAAACTTGAAGAAGCGCTACCAGTTGAGACTCGCCCGTTATTACAAGGCGCTCGACTCACCGCCTGGGAACTGACGAATATGGGCGCGCCATTCCGCCTCATCTGCGACTCGGCGGGACCATTCCTGCTATCCCGTGGTGCGGCCCAGGCCGTCTTTATCGGGGCAGATCGTATTGCGGCCAACGGCGACTCGGCAAATAAAATTGGCTCCTTCTCCTTATCCTTAGGTGCTAAAGCTGCAGGTATTCCGTTCATCGTCGTGGCTCCAGAATCAACGATTGATTACTCTACGGCCACTGGCGCTGATATTCCGATCGAAGATCGTGGATCAGAAGAAGTGGCAAACTTCCACGGTGTGCGCACTGCGCCGGAAGGCACACAAGCGATCAACCCAGCTTTTGATGTCACACCGACATCGAATATCACCGCAATCGTGACGGACCGACGAGTCATCCGAGTTGATCGCGGTGAAACCCCACAAACAACACCTCTTGGTGAAATCCGCGCAAAGTAACACCTAATAACAAAATAACACCCATAAATAACAGCGGCGGCACTGCCCGTCGCACCAAACAAATACAACCCACAACAACGAAGTAGTAACCAAGCCGATGTGTGTGCACATCACAAAGGAGACGGCTCCCATGAAAACTTCCATGAAGCGGCTATCAGCCATCACAGGCGCGGTAACGCTAGCATTAACCCTCGCTGCCTGCGGTGGCGACACAAAAGGCGCAGATAATGCGGGAAACGGCGATGGACCGCATTACATCTACCTGACCAACGATCCCATCGGGGTCAATAAATTCCTGGAATCAGGCAAGACCGGCGTTGAGGCCGCTGCAAAGAAATTCGGCGGAACCGCGAAAGTCTATGAAGGCTCCGATGAGACGTCCATGCGGCAAAATATGGAAGCTGCCATCCAAGAACAGCCCGACTTCATCGTGACGATTACCTTCGACTTTACCGATATGACAAAGGAATTCGCACAGGCCCATCCCGATCAGAAATTTATCCTCATCGACGACTGCCCGGCGAAAGACCAGCCATCCAATATGTACTGCGCGGTATTCCGCGAACATGAAGCCGCCTACCTGCTGGGATACGAAGCTGGCATGCTGACAAAGACCGGCGGAATTGGCTCGGTAGGCGCCGTCGATATTCCGTTCATTCATCGCTATACGGACGCATTCGCGGAAGGCGCTAAGGCTGCCAACCCAGCGGTTTCCGATCATCAGCTCTTCATCGGCGGTCAAAATCCTTTCTCCGATCCAGCTCGAGCAAAGGAACAGGCTGCCGCAATGACGGCAACCAATGTGGACCATATCTTCGCTGTTGCCTCTGGCTCCAACGGTGGCGTATTTGAAGCAGCAAAAGCAGCAAAGATTACTTCCTACGGCGTGGACGTGAACCAGTGCCCAGATCAGCCAGGTGCAATCGGCGATGGCACGCTCAAACTGATGGATACGCTCATCCCGGATCTGATCGGTCGGATTAACGACGGGACGGCAGAACCAGTGAATTCCTACGGTCTGAAAGAAGGCGGTATGGATATCGTCTCCCTGCATGAGGGGGCAAAGGATTCCGGTTGTACCGTGATGGAGCATCCGGAGGTCGTGACCAAGCTCGAAGAGATCAAGAAGCAGATCATTGACGGCACATTGAAGCCCGTAGATGCCACTGGCGTCTACAAGTAAACAGTGCAGATGAGGTGTACGGGCCTCATAGGTGCTGTTGCGAGGTGAATGGTGGCGGGATCGTTCAGAAACGCTCCATAGCGTCTGACGTCCCGCCACCGTCACGAGGGAAAGAGAGTTTCATGTACGAAG
This sequence comes from Trueperella sp. LYQ141, assembly GCF_046599555.1. Lineage (NCBI taxonomy): Bacteria > Bacillati > Actinomycetota > Actinomycetes > Actinomycetales > Actinomycetaceae > Trueperella > Trueperella sp. LYQ141. The sequence goes on from NZ_JBKIWQ010000005.1 coordinate 19,925, forward strand.
TTGAGATGCGCGGTATCACCAAAACATTCCCGGGTGTGATCGCGGATGACAATGTCGATTTCTTCGTGCGTCCTGGTGAGATCCATGCCCTAATGGGAGAAAATGGTGCCGGCAAATCGATCCTGATGTCGATGTTGGCAGGCTTATATCAGCCAGACGCAGGCGAGATCATTATTCGTGGAGAGAAAAAACAATTTCATTCCCCGCTTGACGCGATTAGCGCCGGAGTGGGGATGGTCTTTCAAGAATTTCAACTATTCGGTTCGATGTCGATTGTAGAAAACATTGTTTTCCACGAAGAGCCCGTCCGTCAAGGCCGTATTGACCGTGCTCAAGCGCGTAGCAAAGTCATGGCAATTGCGGATAAATACGGCTTAGATATTGATCCGGATATGAAAGCACACGACGCTCCAGTGGGAATCCTGCAGCGAGCTGAGATTATTAAGGCCTTATACCGCGAAGCAAAGATTCTTATTCTGGATGAACCGACGGCGGTGCTGACCCCACAGGAAACAGATCGACTCTTTGAGGTGCTGCACACCCTGCGCGAAGATGGGCACACAATCATCTTCATCACCCATAAATTGCGGGAAGTGATGGCAATTTCTGATCGTGTGACAGTACTCCGCGATGGAAAAGTGACCGCGCGTTTGGAGACTGCACAGACAACCCCCGAGGAAATTTCCCGATATATGACTGGGCGTGATGTGGATTTAACCATGTCGCCAGCGACAAATCCGGTCGGCGACATCGTACTGCGGGTGCGCGATGTGGAAATCGAATCTGAGCGAGATTTAGAGGCAGTGCGCGGGGCGAGCTTAACTGTCCGTGCCGGTGAAATCGTCGGTATTGCTGGGGTGGCAGGTAATGGCCAATCCGAACTGGCAGAAGCCATTGCAGGTTTGCGCCCGACGAGCAAGGGATCGATTGAGATCGCCGGTAAAGACGTCACTCGTGCGTGTGTGCGGGAACGTCGGCAGGCCGGATTGGCCTATATCCCAGAAAATCGCCAAGGGGTCGGCTCCGCACCAACAGGAAGCGCTACAGAAAATCTCGCGATGGGTCATCATCGCAGTGCGCCGATTCGCCCACGTCGGTTATTAAATCGCCGCGCGATGGCCACCTTTGCCCGAGATCTCATCGAACGATTCTCGGTGCGTATTGCCCATGAAAATGTTGCGGTAGGGACGCTATCGGGTGGAAATCTGCAAAAGATTTTGGTTGCGCGGGAAATGGAACACCGATCCCCGCTTCTCATCGCTGAGCAGCCCACCCGAGGCGTCGATATTGGCGCAATTGAATTTATCCATCGTCAGTTAACCTCATATCGCGATAGCGGCGGAGGAGTGCTGCTGATCTCGGCAGAACTCAGCGAGATTATGTCGCTATCGACGCGCATTCTCGTGATGTACGAGGGGCGGATCGTAGCGGAACTTCCCGCTGAATGTGCCACTGAAGAAAAACTTGGCTTGCTGATGGCTGGCGGAAAGGTAGGAGACTGATGCGTCGGTTTCGCGATAGCCTCACTCGGCTTGTGAGTGGGCCGATTCTGCTGTCTATCGTATTGGCATTTGCCATTGGGGCAATCTTTATTGCCTTGGCGGGATATTCGCCAGGTGGAGCCTATGCGGCGATGTTGCATGGTTCCATCTTTAGCCCGCTCGGCGTGCTCAATACGATTCAACGAGCTATTCCTCTGGTTGGTATGGCTATGGCAACGGCGATTGCCTTCCGTGCCGGTATTTTGAACATCGGCACGGAAGGGCAGATGGTCGTCGGCGGGACGGTTTCCGCTCTGGTTGTGCTGTACGTGCCTGGCCCGGGGATATGCGTTTTATTCCTGGCCCTGATCGCAGGATTTGCGGGCGGTGCGCTGTGGGGAATCATCGCCGCGCTCTTCCAATTCTGGCCCGGAGTGCCGATCCTTATTTCCTCGCTTTTGCTCGCGTACCCCGCTCGCTATCTATCCTCATGGCTAGTGCGTTTCCCCTTTAAGGATCCGGAATCCTCTATGGTGGCCACGCGGCAATTCGATCCGTCAACGCAATTACCGATGTTAGTTCCGCCAAAGTCGGGATTGGGGCAGAGCCTGACCTCAACCTTTGGGCGGGGCACATTTTTGCCGACCCTGCTTACCCAGGTGAACTGGGGATTGTTTATCGTCCTGGCCATCGTCGTGCTCATGCTCTTCGTCAATAAACGGACGGTCTTTGGCTACGAATCAGGGATCTCAGGATTGAATGCGCGCTTCGCCCAGTACGGCGGCGCCAACGCTCGGGCATTGACCTTTTCCACTATGGCGATCTCAGGCGGAGTTGCCGGGCTGATCGGAACAATTTTCGTCATTGGCGCACCAAATACGCGCTTAATCGAAGGAGCCATTGTTTCAACGAACTACGCCTGGACGGGCCTACTCGTCGCCCTCCTCGCGATGTATCGACCAGCCTCAGTTTTGGTGGCAGGTATCTTCTTCGGAGCGATCATGGCTGGTTCGGGCGCAATGAGCCGAGAACTTGGGATGTCCCCGCAGATCGCTGCGGTTGTTCAAGGTCTGGTCATTATCCTGGTGGCTTTCCACGTGGGCTGGCCGAAGTTAAGGAAACGCATCACGGCGAAGGAAGGAGAGCCTCGTGAGTAGCTTTTTTGATGGTGCTCTCATTGAGTCCCTTGTTCGAGCCCTCATCCCCATTTTGTTGGCTTCCCTTGGCGGATTGATCTGCGATAAAGCAGGTATCTTCAATATCGCGTTAGAGGGGCAAATGCTGGTGGGCTGCTTCGGGGCAGTGGCGGGATCCTATTACACGAGCAACGCCTTCGTTGGGGTGCTCATCGGGGTACTCGCTTCGCTGTTGTTCACAGTGATTCTGGCTTTCGGTTCCGTTACCCGCAAAGCCGAACCGATCGTCCTGGGCGTCGCAATGAATATCTTGGCTGTCGGGGTGACGTCATTCCTGCTGGTGGGGTTGTTCAACGTCCAAGGAGTATTCCAAAATCCGCGTATCGCGGGTCTGCATAGTATCCGTATCCCCGGATTAGCTGATCTGCCGTGGATTGGGCCAGCACTATTCGATCAGACGGTACTGGGCTATCTGTCTTTCGTATTGGTCTTTGTGTTGTGGGTGTTGATCTTCTCAACCCCCTGGGGGCTGCGCTTACGCGGCGTGGGAGAAAACCCGCTTGCGGCCCAAACCCTCGGGGTAAGCCCATATCGCTACAAGTATGCGGCCATCATGGCCTCCGGTGTGCTGTGCGGTTTAGCTGGAGCACAACTGGCATTAGGTAATGTGGTGCAATTTTCGGAGAATATGTCGGCTGGGCGAGGCTGGATCGCTGTTGTGGCAGTGATGCTAGCGCGCTCACATCCCATTGGGGTGCTCGGGGCAGCAACACTTTTCGGCTTCACTGAGGCAATTGGATTCCGGCTGCAAGGCCAAGGATTGCCGGCACAGATTACCGACGCGGCGCCCTACGTCGTGACCTTAATCGCTCTGCTGTTCACTGCGAAACAATTTAAGAAGCGAAATATCTAGGAAAGAGGCGAAGACGAGTGGATATGCAGGGGAGCGATCTCACGCGCGAGGAGGTCATTGCGCTTTTGAATCTTGCTCCGCTAGAAGGCGAAGGAGGGTTCTATCGGCAGACGTACGCGGATAAAAACTCGACCGCGATCTACTTCCTCGTCGGTGGGGACGCCTTTTCCGCATTACATCGGCTAACCGGGCAGGAAACATACCATTGGTATGGGGGCGCGCCCCTAGAGATCTTCACGATTGATCCGCAGGGTAATGGGTGTACTCGCCTCATGGGGATGGATTTGCCAGCAGGGCAGGTCCCCCAACTGGTTGTGCCAGCAGGATATTGGCAAGGATCGCGTTCGAGCGGCTCGTGGACGCTAGTGGGCACAACGATGGCTCCTGGCTACACTCCGGAGGGTTTCGAGTTGGCGACGGAGAAACTCATAGCACAATACCCGCAATATGAATGCGAGATTCGGAGGTTGCTGCCGGTCGAATAACTATGTATCGAATCGGGCGTGATGCGCGGTTATTGCGCCTGAGTACCTCGTCGAAGAAAAGTTCACGTAATCCTACGTAGATAGCGGTAATTCCGCTAAGGTATGCATAATCAGATAAAAAAGGAAGGGTTACACATGTCGTCTCGACCATCAGAGCACTCGTCATTTTCTGCGGCTGCGGGCGTCAAGCGCGTCAAACGGCAGAAGATTTCGAGCGTGGTGGCGGATGACATTCGCAGCCGGATTCGCGCCGGAGAATGGGAACCAGGCGATCCGCTTCCTTCTGAGTTTGGGCTTGCCGCAGAATATGCGGTGGCGCGCGGGACGATTCGGACCGCGATCCAAGAGCTGGCAACTCAAGGATGGGTCGTCACCAAACACGGTGTGGGATCTTACGTCACACAAATGGGGCAGTCGGTGGCAACAAATATTGCCGAACTGACCTCAATGACGGACATTATCGTCAATGCTGGAATGGAAGCGTATATGAACTACACGGCTCGGCGTTCGCGCCCGGCTGGTGAGGTCGATGCGCGGCGCTTTGGCATTGGAGAAGATGATCTGGTGTACGAAACACGCCGTCAGGTGGAAGCTGATGGCGCGATGGCGGCGATCTCTTTCGATATTTTGCGAGCCGATATTTTTCCGCAAGGTTTCCACGTCGATACCTTAGCGGGATCCCTATTCAAATATTTGGAATCCATCGGGTATCCGATTGCCTATGCTGATACGGGGATTCACGCTGTGGTTGGGGAAGATCTCGGACTCCATCTGGAAGCGCGCTACGAATCATTCTTAGGGTTATATCAACTGCATTTCACCGTCGAGGGCACTCCTGTCTTTTATTCACGGACATTCTTCAGGGAGAGCTTCTTCGAGTTCTCGCTGATGAGAAAACGAAAAGGATAACAATGGCGAGCTGTGACGTCGATGTGCTCATCGACTCAATGATCTCTATAGGTAAGAAAGCAGTAGAATCTGGGCTGGTGTTAGGCTCAGGCGGAAATATCTCCGTTCGTCACCCGCAACGGCGCAATAGCTTCATCGTGACGAAGTCTGGAACATGGTTTGACGCATTGACGCCGGACTCTTTTTGCGAAGTGGAATTAGGCTGTGACGGATGGCCGACGGGTAATCCCTCCTCGGAGTGGAAGCTCCATGAGCGAACGTATGTGGCTCGGCCAGATATTAATGCGGTTATTCATCTGCATCCGCAGTACGCGGTGTTGCTGAGTGCTATCGGGAAGAAGATTCGGTTTTTTACTCTTGATGATGCCTTGTACGTCAAGAGTTATGGGCAGGTTCCTTACGCCCCTAACGCTTCAGATGAGTTGGCAGAATCGGCGGCAGCGGCTGCCCAGCAGCATAACTGCGTGATTTTGGAACATCACGGCTGTTCGTGTCTCGGTGAGGATCTGGCGATGGCCTACCGGCGCGCATGTTTGTTGGAACAGGCGGCAAAGAACACGTACCGAGCCCTGCTGCTTGGGGATACGACGTCGCATTTTCCGGAGGGCGTGGAGCTTATCCACAAATAGGTTGACGCGAAAATTAGGCTGAGCTGCCGGTGGATAAGGCCGGCACATCGGCGCAATTCTTAAATGACGAATCGGCATGTGAGCGTGGTCAGGGATGATGTGCGCGAGGTCGAAAATAGGGACGCCCGTTTGCCATAGGCGCGAAGGTGCGCGAAATGCAAAGTGAAATAGCGGCATTTCTCATGGTGCGGGAAGAAAACAGAAGTGTAACGGAGAAGAGAACTCATGATTGATCTTTCAGGAAAGACGGTACTCGTCACAGGCGCAGACGGCGGTTTGGGCCAGGGCATCGTCCGTCAGTTCGCGCTGGCAGGTGCCAATATTGCGGTTCATGCTATTGGTCCGAGCGAGCGGGCAGAGCAGATGGTTGCGCGGTTGCGTGACAGCGGTAAGCAGGCGATGAACGTCACGGGTGATATTCGCAGTGAAGCCGAGATGGCGGCCGTGGCGGCGGCGGTGGCGGATCGTTTTGGGCGGATCGACGTCCTGGTGAATAACGCTGGGATTCAGCCGCTGTGTGCCATGGAGGAAATGGATAAAGCCACGTGGGAACAGACGGTAGATGTGGATCTGACGGGAACTTTCGTCGTCACTCAGGCGGTATCGCCCCTGATGCGGGCCGACGGTAAAGGCGGGCAGATTACTCATATTGCGTCGATTGAGGCGTCGTTGCCGGCGAAGAATCATTCGCACTATGACGCGGCGAAGGCGGGTGTGAAGATGTATGCCCGCAGTGGTGCATTAGAGCTGGGTAAGTACGGAATTCGGGTGAATTCGGTGTCGCCGGGTCTGGTGGATCGGGGTGATTTAGCCGAGCAGTGGCCGCAAGGCTATGGCTCGTGGATGGCGGCGGTACCGCTGGAACGCACGGCTTTTCCGGATGATATTGGGCAGGCGTGCGTGTTCCTGGCTTCTGATTTGGCGAGTTTTATTTCTGGTCATGATCTGGTTGTTGATGGTGGGATGTCAGCCGTTGCCGCGTGGTGATGGTGTGGGCGTGAAAATGGCGCGTTTAGCTATGCGTCTGTGGTGTATGTGAAGGAGAAAACAGTGGTTGAGATTGGGATTATCGGGGGCTCTGGGCTGTATGAGTTATTAGACGAGCCAGAGCATCGGGTGGTCCATACGGAGTATGGGACGCCTTCATCGGAGATTTCTTTGGGGAGGATCGGCGGGAAAGAGGTGGCCTTTATGACTCGTCATGGTAAATCTCATGCCGTGCCACCTCATATGATTAACTATCGTGCCAATATTGCGGCATTAAAGGAGCTGGGGGTGACGACCCTCATTACGTCTTCCGTCGTCGGATCTTTGCGAGCTGATTATCAGCCAGGAGATTTTGTTATCACGGATCAATTTTATGATCGGACGTGGGGGCGCGAATCGACGTTCTTTACCGGCCCGCAGGTCGTCCATGTTTCGCTTGCTGATCCGTATTGTCCTCGTATGCACGATGCGGGTGTTGCGGCTTTGGAATCGCTTAACGAGACGTTCCATGACGGGGGAACCTCGGTTGTTATTCAAGGTCCACGTTTTTCTACTCGGGCGGAATCACGGGTTTTCCAGCAGTTAGGGTTCTCGGTGCTCTCTATGACGCAACATCCGGAGACGACGCTTGCGCGTGAGGCAGGGATGTGCGTGTTCAATTTGTCTTTCGTCTCTGATCTCGATGCGGGTATTGAGGGCTTACAAGATGAGCCGGTGACGGCGGGCATGGTTTGGCGTCGTGTGGCGGAGGCTCAGCCGCGTATTAAGGCGGCGTTGGCGGCCATCGTTGACGCGGTTGTGGTTGATCCGAGCTGCCCATGTCATGAGGCTTTAGCAGATATTTAGTAGGTATTTCGCAGATTTGTAATGCCTGGTAGCGGTACGCCTTATGGATGTTAGATGAGGGTGTGAAGCGTTGCGGATAGGCAAGGAATGACGGAAGGGACGAGGAAAATGGAGCTGGTACGGACTAAAGCAGACGAGGTACTGCCGTTAACGCGGGTGATAACGAAGGATTTGCGCCCGCGCGTTTTAGTGGTTGGCGATCCAGCGCGGGCACAGCGTGTGGCGAGCATGCTTGACGATATGCAGGAATTGGCGAAGAACCGCGAATACTGGAGTTTTAACGGTAGCTGGAATGGTGTGCCGATCACGGTTATTTCCCACGGTGTGGGCGCGTGTGGGGCGGCTGCTGTTTTTGAGGAGGTGTGCCGTGGCGGGGCGCAGCTCGTTATCCGTTCGGGGACTGCTGGCGGGCTACAAGATGATGTGGTTGATGGCGATATTGTGGTGGCCACTGCGGCGGTTCGGGCTGATGGTTTGAGCCAGCGGATTGTGCCGTTGGAGTATCCGGCAGTGTCTGATACTCATGTGGCGGTGGAGCTGGAACGGCAGGCGCGGAAATCGGGTTTGACGGTGCATTTTGGGGTGTTAGCGACGATGGCCTCGTTTTATCCTTCGCCGGTCTTGCCTAATGAGCAGGTGTTGTGGCGTGACGCTGGAGCTGTCGGGGTGGAAATGGAAGTGGCTGCGCTGTTCACGATTTGTGGTTTGCACCGAGTGCGTGCGGGTGCTTTGGTCGCTATTGACGGTAATCCGTTGAAAGATAATGACGAGGCGATGACGGATTATCAGCCGGATCGGCAGATTGTGGATCGTGCAGTGCAAAGTGCTCTGCAGGCCGCATTAGATACGTTAGCGACGGTGGAACTGTAATAAGGGGTGGTCTCTCGGGCGCGCAATGCAGGCATGAAATATGGTACCTGCATTGCGCGCCCATTTTTCTTGTTGTGCCATGTGTCGTATGTGCGAGGTAGCTCTATTACGATAAAGATGATCGGGTGGTGCGCGTCAGCTAGATAGCGCGGATCGGGTTGCGCGGTGGTTCGTCTGGGCCTGGCGCATTGGAGCGCATTGTGTGACGTGGGCTGTGGCGTGACCGGAGCAGGAAGGGGCGGAGAAGATGTCGTCGTATGGTCCTCAGACGCGGATCTTGCATATTAACGAGGTAGCTAATGTGCCCAGTACGCTCGTCGCTCATGCTCGGCAGAGTGGAAAACAGTGGGCATTGCACCGGATTCCTGCAGGTCGTGGCTGCCCGGTGCGGGTTCTCGGTTCGCGCCTGGTTGATCTTGAACGGTTTTCTCGTTTTGCCCATCAGGCCGATCTTATTGATCTGCATTACGCCACGAATGGCTATTACGGTTGGGGATCAATCCCGCTGGTGCTTCATCTGCACGGTAGTGATGTTCGCAAAGATTGGCAGCGTCCGGGATTGCGATATGTGATTTCACGAACCTTGGAGCGTGCCGACGCGGTGGTGTGTGCGACGCCTGATCTTTTGGAGTGGGTGCGTCCGGTGCGTCCGGATGCGCGTTGGCTGCCCAATCCGCTTCCTCCACAGTACGTAACAGCGCCGCCTGCGCCCGTCATTCCGAGGCGGATTTTTCTTTCGTCTCGCTGGGATCTCACTAAAGGTTTAGATGTTTTGCTTCCTTTGGCTCGCGAGCTTGTGGAACGTGGATATGAGGTAGTGGGGGTTGACTGGGGGACGCATACTGCGCAGGCACGCAACGCTGGGGTTCGGCTTTTCCCGCATTGTACCCCCTCGGAGTTTGCGCAGTTGTTGGCGAGCGCGCAGGTGGTCGTCGGGCAGGTGGAATTCAGTTTGTTGACCATGACGGATTATCAGGCGCTTAGTTTGGGCAGGCCAGTGATTGCGGCGGCCAGCGTGGAGGGTGCGCCGATTGCGGCGGTGGATGTTCGCACTGCTCCTTCGTCGGTGCAATATCCGCATGCGATGCCTGGGGATTTTCGGCTGTGGCCGCATACCGGCTTGACGGCCCGTGATCCGCAGCAGATTGCGAATCTGGTTGAGGCGATCTGCGCGGGGGATCATGTGTTGGCTGATTGTCCCGATAATGCTTTATTGCGGCGCGAATGGGTTATGGAGCGGCATGGTGTTGAGGTGGCGCTCGCGGCTGTGGAGCGAGTGTACCGAGAGGTGTTAGGCGAAAAGTAGCTGGATGTGTGGATATACGCAGGTGTGCGCGGTAGTGCCTTGATGGGCTCTGGTGTTTTGCCGGCGTGGCGCGTTAACTAGGCAGGCAACCGCGGAGCGCAGAGAGAAACGCAGATATTCTATGCGTTGGGTGTGTGCTTGTGCGCCACGGTTCGCATGCCGGTGTGGATATATGCGCGGATGTATCCACGTCCCAAGTTACTGGGATTTTTGCGTGAGAATTTCGGCGACGTATTGGGCGCGGCGTTCCCAGGTGTGTTCGTTGCGGATACGTCGGCATTGTTCGCGTTTTTCCTGCACATCGTCAGGGTGTGCGAGGAGGTAATGAATGAGCTCGCTCAAGGCTGCGGCGGAATTTTCTGTGGTCCAGCCAATGCCGTTATGGGTGACGACGTTAGCGGTGACGGTGTTATCCACAGCAATAATCGGCTTGCCGCGCCCGATGTATTCGTAGAGCTTGAGCGGGGCGGCGAAGGCTCCGTAGGAATGTGGCTCCATCGGGACGTAACAGATGTCGGCTGTGGCGTATAAGGCGTCGCGTTCCGGACCAGAGGCGTGAATCAGCGTGATGTTTGGGGTGCTCAATACCTCGTGGTATTCGTCTTGGCAGCGTTCCCAGTTATCTTTGGGAACGCACATGGTGAAGTGAATGTCTGGGATGGTGGCGGCGGCGTGAACCATGTTCAGGAGGCGGTAGTGCCCGCCGAGGCCGCCAATATAGAAAATATTGAGCGTTTTGTGGGCTGATGGTGTGGCGGTGTGTGCTGCGGGCGTAGTGGTATCGGTGCTGACGAGGGAGGTCGCTGTGGCTGCATCGCCGATGATTGATCCGTCGTCAATGATGGAGGCGCCGGGTGGTAGCGGGATGCAGCGGGCTGAACGCATGGGAGGCAGATAGGGGATCATTTCGCGTGACGGCAGGAAGAGTACGTCGGCGTATGCGTCATATCCGCGCAGTTCGTAGCGGTAGGTCGCTTTCATGATGGAACGCAGTGGTTCTTTGACGTGTTCCCGGTAGAGCGGGAAGCGCCAGTAGGCGTCTCGATAGAAAACTGACGTGGGGATATGGTGGGCGCGGCAGAGGCGGAATAGTGAGAAATCAAGGAGAAAATGCGGTGGGAAGTGCCGTGGTTCGGTCACCATCGCGGGGATGGTTGCGTTTTCTGAGTAGAGGAACTCGAAGTGTTGCCCGGCGGCGAGCTTTTTACGCAGTTGTGCGATGCGTTGTTTGCGTTCGGCGGCATAGCCGGTGATCTCGAATACGGTGTATCCGGCTGCTTCGAAGGCGTCGCGCATGGCGACTGGGCGCAGTCCGGAAGCGCCGACCGCCTTGCGGTTCAGGGGGTAGGCGGTGTGAAAAATCATGGCAGGCATGGGTTCTCGCTCTGTTCTTAAGCGGTGTTCTTTGAATGTAATCGTATCGAACGCGATGGAAAGCAAAAACATTCTCTTTTGTTTGTGTTTTGGTGTTGTGGATATTTCGGCGTATGTGGAAAGCAAAAACTGCAGAGAAACACGCATGGAACGATCTCGACAGTGCAGGAGGTGCTCGAAGAATGGGTGCCCCTCGCCACATGAGAGGAAAGACGAGAGAGGAATCATTGCGTGATGTCCACAAATCACACACTTGAGCCAGTACAGCGGAAAGCGACGAGGATACTAGCAGCAGGATTCATCATGCTCAGTATCGTCATCGGTTATCTCGCTACGATGCCCAGCGCGTATGCCGAGGAATACTTCCCAGGATCGCAACAAAAATGGCGAACGGATGATGGTGGCTGGATTCGCTTAGGGGCTATCGCCCCGCCAGTAGGCTCTGGAAATGACAATCCGGTTTACTGCACAGATATGGCAAAAAATCAGCCTGGCATCCATGACAGCGTTACGATTGCGACTCTGCGTGATTCGCAGATGTGGGGTCCACCTGAATTAGATATGACGACGGCACAGCTTGCCTGGCTAATGGCAAAATATCAATACTCACGCGATAGCGGAATACAGTCAGCACTGTCATATGTGATTCACGCGAATTTAGAGCAGACAACAGATCCCTCTGTGCAAAGCTCTCAAGAAGCAGTGGATTATCTTGTGGCGCAAGTGAAAAAGACTGCCCCGGCACTGCATACCCAGGCTATGCAAATGGCCGCGGAAGCGAGAAAGAGTGCGGCGATCAACTACCAGCCAGGTATCGGAGGAAACGCAGATGCTCTTAACGGGCAGGTTAGTGGTATTGGTGTGCAAAATGCCGATGGGCAGTATCTCGCAGGCAAGGCCCTGACGGTAACGATGGAAGGTCCAGCGGTATTTAGCGCGACGGGCACACAGACGTGGTCCGGTCTGTCGGCAGATCAGCCATTGAACTTGGAGTGGCGGGCAACGGGAACAGGGCGAGTTAATCTCAAGACCACCTTCGCCGGTGATCTCGATTATCTGAGCCAATTAGGTAACCCAAATACTCAAGTCACCGTGCAACTGCCCAAACTATCTGATCCATATTTTGTTACCGTCTCCGGTAATAGCTGGTCAGTGCGATATGATTTTCAGCCAATTGGCGTCTCACACGTCGATAAAATCAGCACAGATGGCAGCTTTGTTGACGTGTTCACCGCTCAGGCTGATCCGCATTATGGGAGTGGGCAATGGTTAGAAGTCGGTGGGGCGCCAGTTCCCGTAGTTTATGAAGCAACTGCATACTACATTGGCGATCATCCGATTACTGCAACCGCAGATGTTCCAGCAGCGGCACAGGTAATTGGTGTGCAACATGTGACGGCGGTTGGGCCAGGGGAGATCTCTGCGCAATTCACGGGGGCACCTCCAGGATTTGCCACGGTAGTTTGGCGGGTTGTCCACGCCGATCAACCTGCTCAGAGTCAGCCATATATTCATGGCGATTGGTCGGATCACTATGGATTGGCTGAGGAAACTGTTTCGCACCACCGTCGTATTGAAGTGGATACTGCTGCGGCGATACGCACAACTCAATCAGGGATATACCTGGTTGATGATATTTGGGTTAGCGGTTTTCCGGAGGATCATGGATCATTTTCCGGCGATGAGCGCTTCACCCCAGACGTTGCCACGCTGACTCAACGCCTCCTCTTTTTCCCCGAAGGCGTGGAAGTGCGCGATGAAAACATAGAACACGCTGAAAAGATTGCCGAAGTTGAGATTCCGGCACGTAATGGGTTCTATCCCACGAGTGGCTCGCCGCAGTTTCGGGTACGCACCGATGAGCAAGGTAATCCAGTAGTGGGTACGTATGTTTTTGTAACGGAATTTGCTGGGGATAGCCGCGTTGCTCCTTTCCGCTCTTCGGTTAGCGATACCACAGAGCAGTTCAGTATCGGCAAGGAGCCACGTTTGCATACCACCTTGCGCTATCACAACACTCGGTTACCGATACCGGCGCTCAATCATATTCCGGTAGTCGATCAGGTGTGCTATCTGAATGTAACACCAGGTACTAGCTATGAGATTGTTGGTGAATTATATGATCGCGATACGGGAGCAGCACTAACCGATAGCAATGGGAAAGCGAATACGTCCCGAGTTACCCTGCAGGCAGAGCAATCCTCCGGATGTGTGGACGTCAGTTTTGTTGTAGACGCCAGTGCCTTAGCCGGGCATCATATCGTCGCTATGGAGAGCCTGTATCACGACGGAAAAGAGGTTGCTTCCCATCGAGAACTCAGCGATGAAAAACAAACGCTGCCCGTCAGCGCGCTGCAGACCACAGCGTCCGCGCCATCTGGGCAGATAGCGCGAGCTGCCGGGCAAGTGATTACTGACACCGTCTGCGAAACAAGTGGGGCTTTCGTTCCGGGAGCGCAGTACACAGTCCGTACCTGGTTAGTTGATGAGCGCGGTGAACTCGTCAGGAACAGTGCAGGAGATGTGCAAGAAACAGCGTTTCAGCCTCATGATCCCCAACAGTGTGCGCAGATTAATGTGGAATTTGATGCGCGAACAGTGAGCGGGGATGCGGTTGTCGTCTTTGAAGAGATATATGCTGAAGGCGTGTTGGTTGCTGCACATCGAGATCTCCAGGATACAGCCCAGCGGGTAACGCTACCTCCCAATGTTCCTCCTCGATTGTCGCGCACTGGATCGGCAACACTGCTGATCGGGGTAGTAGCCCTTGCTTTACTTGGCGCTGGCGCGGCGGCAATCCGAATCTCAGTTCGTCGTTAATCGCTGTGGTGTTGCGCGTATTGCGCCGCAGCACTGAGGAATTCGCCGGAATTGTATTCCATCCGTGTGGGAAGTGTTAGACAATACAGGTAAGGAAATGGAGGCAAGATGAATCGACCCCGTCGCCCTGCTCAATTAACTCCGGAGCAGATTGAGCTAATTGAAGGTGAGGCTGATACCGCAGCAATTTCTGAGCTGGCACATACCTCAGCGCAAGCTATTGTTCGCATCGGTTCTCTCCGTCAAGAACCTGATGAGGTTATCACTCGTATTGTCGATCTCATTCAGTCAGAAGGTATCGATGTGCTCGCTGAGTCGTGGGTACATTCTCCGGAAGATTCGCTCCCAGGTATTTTATGGCGGGGGTACTTGCTACACGAATGGCTACGGCGTTTCCCGCTAGAAGCACGGGAACGTCTTGCTGCTGCCCGATGCGCTATGCGGGAAGATAGTGGGCAGCAACAAGATCTCGTCGCTGAGCCTAACGAGGTATATCAGGCCTGGGCGGAGGTATTTCAGGGAAACTATACTGGTGACTTCGCCCAGGTATTACATATCTCGGCTCGTTTCACGGATTTTATTGGGTGTGTTCAGCCCGTATGGATTAATGATGACGGGCATCCGCTTGCTACGGAAGTAACCCGTCGGGATACGGCAATGCTGCGAACTAGTCAAGAGTTTTGGCAGGCTGAGCAGTTGCTGGATAGCGGTCAGTTGAATTAATCGGAGAAAGTAGGCAGCAGTGAGTGACGAGAAAATCGAGTGGAGCGAGGCAGACCGCTCAGATCACATCAGAATACCCGATCAGGAAGCTAGTACCGACTACTACAGTGCTTCTGGGGCTCCTGAGATTGTGAATCTACGAGCTAGAGTTGCTGAGGAAATTCGGATGGGTACGCCGGTCACTACTGAGGAACTGATCGAAGAGGCGGAAGAAGCTGTGCGCGAAGTTGAACATGAGCAGGACGTCTACTGCCAAAGCGATCTACCACAAGGGCGCTTTCTCGATCGAGAATTATCCTGGCTTGCGTTTAATGAGCGCGTTTTGGAACAAGCCGAAGATCCAGATTTGCATATTCTGGAACGGGCGTGGTTTCTCGCGATTTTTGCCTCGAATCTCGATGAATTTTATATGGTTCGAGTTGCTGGTCTTATGCGCCGCATTGCAACGGGGATGGCCGTCACGAAAGCCTCGGGGCTAACTCCTCGGCAAGTACTTGATGGGATTATTGCGCGCACACAAGAATTGCAGCAGCGCCATGCGCGAGTATTCCGCGATGATATTCAACCGAAGCTGGCATCCGTCGGTATTGTTATTCGCCATTGGGATGAGCTAGGGGAGAGCGAACAAGAACGGCTCTCGAAGTTTTACCGTAAACAAATCTTCCCGGTATTAACCCCGCTGGCTGTCGATCCGGCGCATCCTTTCCCATACATTTCAGGATTGTCATTAAATCTTGCGGTATTGGTCCGTAATCGAAAGACGAATAAAGAGCTGTTCGCTCGGGTAAAAGTTCCCCCATTGCTTCCCCGTTTTATTGCAGTGGATTCTGAGGGTCGGCCATATCGTCCAGAAGACGTCCCGACTGACGAGCACGGCAACACCTCGTATATTCCGTTAGAAGAGGTGATTGGCGCGCATTTGCAGTCGCTGTTCCCAGGGATGGACGTCGTGGAATACTCGACGTTCCGGGTAACGCGCAACGAGGATCTGGAGGTAGAAGAAGATGACGCAGAAAATCTTCTTAAAGCCTTAGAACGCGAGCTGTTGCGGCGGCGTTTTGGTCCGGCTGTGCGGCTAGAAGTCGATGAAAATATCTCGGATCGGGTACGTTCCCTCCTGGTGCGCGAACTTGGAGTGCGTGATGATAACGTCTTACATCTGCCGCCACCTTTGGATTTAACAGGCTTAAACGTCATTCACGATTTGGACCGGCCACAACTGAAATACCGGAAATTCGTTCCGGTGACGGCTCGCGGCATCGTTGAGGTGGAAACTGCACAGACGCCGGATATTTTTGAAGCGATACGCCGTCGCGAAATCCTGGTTCAACATCCCTATGAATCATTCTCAACTTCGGTGCAACAATTCATCCGGCAGGCAGCGGAAGATCCTAAGGTTTTAGCTATTAAACAGACTCTGTATCGAACCTCGGGGGATTCCCCAATTGTTGACTCTCTGATTCGTGCAGCGAACGCAGGTAAGCAAGTGCTGGCTGTCGTCGAGATTAAGGCACGTTTTGATGAAGAGAACAACATCGAGTGGGCGCGAAAATTAGAACAAGCTGGCGTTCATGTGGTCTACGGGATCGTCGGGTTAAAGACTCACTGCAAACTTGCCCTGGTTGTTCGCCAGGAAACAGATGGTTTGCGTCGCTACTGCCATATCGGAACAGGAAATTACAATCCCAAGACGGCACGTGGATACGAAGATATTGGCCTGTTTACCTGTGATCGCGATACCGGCCAAGATCTGACGCGACTGTTCAATCAGCTTTCTGGATATGCGCCAAAGGCAAAGTTCCATCGCCTCATGGTTGCGCCAATTGGGATCCGATCCGGATTGATTGAACGCATTGAGCGCGAGATCGAGAATAAGAAAGCTGGAAAAGAGGCGTGGGTGCGATTGAAGTGCAATTCAATCGTTGATGAACGCATTATTGACGCGCTATATCGAGCCTCGCAGGCGCAGGTGCCGGTGGAGATTCAAGTTCGCGGAATTTGTTGTTTGCGAGCGGGGATCCCGGGGCTATCTGAAAACATCACGGTTCGATCTATCTTGGGTCGATTCCTTGAGCACTCCAGGATCTACGCCTTCGCTAACGACGGCGATCCAGAGGTATGGATCGGATCGGCAGATTTGATGCACCGAAATCTGGATAGGCGAATTGAGACGCTAGTGCGCATTACTGATCCAGAACATAAAGAATTCCTTATTGATCTTGTCCGACGAGCCTGCTCAGACGAGGTCCAATCTTGGCACATGACCAGTGAAGGATGGCAGCACGTTACCCATGACGCGGCTGGCAATAAACTTGGTCATCTGCAGGATTATCTGATGGCACGAGCGCGGCAAAGCGTCGCAGACCATGTGTGAGAAATAGCGATCATGGATAAGGAATAGCCAGTGCGAATTCACGTTCGAGCTGCGGGAGCGATTGTCTGGCGTCGGCGAGGAAGAAAGATTGAGGTGCTGCTCGTTCATCGCCCGACGTGGAACGATTGGTCCATCCCCAAAGGCAAGGTCAAAGGTGTGGAAACCTTGCCAGAGTGTTGCGTGCGCGAGATCAAAGAAGAAACCGGCGTTGATATTGTGCTGGGTATTCCGATTGACGTCCAACGCTATCGCTTGCCGGGTGGCAAGCGTAAAGAGGTGCGTTATTGGCTGGCGCAAGAGCTGAGCGAAGCCCATCTATTACGGGCGCGGCCAGCGATAAAACGCGCTCCGCGTTCCGAGGTAGATAAGGTTATATGGTGTGATGTGCGAACGGCTCGGAAGAAGCTGTCAACTGCCGCAGATCGCACCACGTTAGAAAAGGCAGTTGCCGCGATTAACGCTGGCGCTGCCGAATACGTCGTGAAAATATGGGTGCGCCATGCCCGCGCCCGTAAACGTGCATCGTGGGCAGGAGAAGAAAGCGACCGGCCACTGACTCGTTCTGGGCAACGACGTGCAGCGGGAGTAAATGCAATCCTCAGTGCGTATGGGGTGCGTGATCTCGTTACATCGCCGTGGAAACGCTGCGCGCATACCCTGCGTAGCTATGCGCGCAGCTCTCGGATCGTATTGCGAAAGTGCCCAGCCCTGACGGAGACGGCGTATCTTCACCATCCTGACGCCTTTGCTAACGAGATCAAAACAATAATGTGTACGCAAGATTCCCTTGCGGCATGCGTACATCGCCCAACTTTGCCAGCGATACTCGATATTCTTGGTCGTTACGCTAAACCCGCGATTCGCCGACGCTTTCCTGCAGACGATCCGTGGTTGAAAACCGCAGAAGTGCTCGTCGTACACACCCTGCCATCGCAATCACAGCCACGTATTGTTGCGGTGGAACGTTTCCGCCCAGCCGATTCATGCGGCCAAACAGGGAAGTAGGTGACGCTGAGCAGAAGAGCAGACAGAGCCCACACCGCCGGGAACTGGGGAAAGCAACTTTTTCAGCGGTAGCGTTCAGAATGAAAGGTATGGCAAACAGCGATGGGGGGGGAGATACCGCAACTATCGGGTTTGCAGATGCTGGCAATCCGATTTATAGCTGCCTGGATACTCGTATATGCGCCCACATACCCACAACGAATAACGTCGTGCAGATGAAGAAACCCTAGGCAATCAGGGGCAGTCGTTATCTATTAAGGCAAGCTATTAATTATCTAAGCAAGCTTTTATGTATCTAAACGAGCTGTTACGTATGTAAGGCGTTTTATTTATCCGAAGGTCTACTGTTTATCCAGGGAGCCAGCCTGCATTTATTTCATTTATTTTGTGCAATACGTACCGCTACCATTCTCATATCGCGCGTCTGTATAGGCGCGTTTACATCGGAGCGCCCTATCTCAAGAGATCTCACAGTTACGGGTTTACAAGCCCCAAACCCTTTACCCCAGAGCATTAACAGTGAGGCATTTAGCATTAGCATGCTTATTGAGCTTTATCGCGAGTGCGTTTACAGCCAGCGGTTCTAAGCACATATAGCGAAGCGGCCGCCACGTTTCCTGCGTGACGGCCGCCCCAACACAAAGCATCTCCTAGTGAATAAAGAGGTGCAAAATAAAGCAGAACACTGCTGCAATCGCGCCGGCGGCAGGGAAAGTAATGAACCACGCGACGACGATATTCGAGGCAGTTCCCCAACGCACGGCAGACTTACCGTTCGTTGCTCCCACACCCATAATCGAGGCGGTGATGGTATGCGTGGTTGAAATGGGCGCTTTGAACGCAAAGGCCATCACATAGAGAACCGACGCAGCCACCGACTCCGCAGCGAATCCTTGTGCGGGGGAAAGATCAGCGATCTTTGTGCCGAGCGTCTTCATAATTCGCCAACCACCGGCATACGTTCCAAAGGAGATTGCCCCAGCAGCCGACATCATGACCCAGATCGGTACGGATTTGCCGTCGTGGAAACCGCCTGCAACCAGGGCCAACACCATAACACCCATCGTTTTTTGGGCGTCCTGTAGGCCATGCCCGAGAGCGGTCGCACCGGCGGAAATCGTCTGTGCCACCCGAAAACGCTTCATTGTCGTCTTATATGGTGCGCGCTTAAAAATCGTGCGAATCAACGTCATCAGCAAAAATGCTAAGACGAAGCCGACGACCGGGGATAAGAACATTGGGATAATGACTTTTTCCCCGATGACCGGCCAATGTACTGGGGCAGATACCACCAGCGCTGCACCGGCCAAACCACCGATAAGACCGTGCGAGGATGACGAGGGCAGACCAAACCACCAAGTAATCAAATTCCAGGAAATCGCGCCGAGTAACCCAGCGAGCACAACCACAAGACCAGAAGTGCCCGTCGGAGTATCAATGATTCCCGAACCGATCGTCATTGCCACCCCAGTACCGAGCATGGCCCCGACGAAATTCATACCGGCAGCCATCATCAGGGCGGCGCGCGGAGTCAGAGCACGCGTAGCAACCGAAGTTGCAATTGCGTTTGCGGCGTCATGGAAACCGTTCGTGTAATCGAATACCAGTGAGATAACGACGACGAGAACGACCATCGCTACTAACGGATCCACCGTTTAGGACTCCTTCAACGTCAGGAGCTCAATCCAAGAGGCGAGCTCTTCAAATGAATCGACTGCGGCTTCAAAGGAATCCAGCAGGATCTTGCGCACAATAATCTCTTTCGCATCTGCGTCAGAGTTGAACAGCTCAACAACCATATCGAGATAGAGCGTATCGGCGCGGTTTTCCAGATTGTTAATCTCCAACCACTCCGAACGAATGGACTGGTCGATGCGCTGTAACTTGCCTACTGCGTTGACGGCACGTTCGGCGCAAGAACGGATAATATCCGTCATTTCAAAGATCTTCTCCGGAAGATCCTCGATCTTGTAGAGCACGACGTTATTGCCGGCTTCGTCGATCATGTCAACACAGTTATCAATCTGACCAGTGAGATTGATAAGGTCGCCGCGGTCGAAGGGCAACACGAAGCTGGTGCCAATCTCCTGGAGAACCTGATGCGAGGCAGAATCAGCGTCGTTTTCAATTTCGTGAAGCTGGATATTCAGCTTAGGGCGCGCTGCCGGATCGGCGCTCGTCAGTTCCGAGAGCGCGGCCGCGGCACGGACGAGATGGTTTGCTTGTTCATTAAGGAGCTTTTGAACTTCATGCTGGCCCTTAAAGCGACCAAATAAATTACCCATGGGCGTTAGTTTCCTCTGCGTATGTACAACAGTGGGTATGGTTTACGTAAAACCAGAGTACGGCACGATGTATTAACCGAGCAAAGACTTAAGGCACATTCCCTTTTTGAAGTTCGCCACCGATTTCTGGTTTTTACTGACGATTAGCCATTTTTGGGGTGGCATGTCACATGGTGAGCAGGGCACAGTGAGGCATTGACTTTGTGGCAAGGTATCCACGTTAACCATGCGCCTAACGGCACGCACCTAACGAAAGGACACAGCATTGGACGCGATTCAACAGTGGTTTGATGAGGTGACAGGTCCGGCAACGCAGGCACTATCGTCGGTGAGTGATTGGCTGTACACCTATGTCATGATCGCGTGCCTGGCCGGTACGGGTATCTATCTGACGCTGCGTTCGCGGGCTCTGCAGGTTCGCCATTTTTCGGCGATGTTTCGCTATCTTATGCGTTCACGTAAAGGCGCAAATGGGGGTATATCTTCCTTCCAGGCCTTTGCGATCGGAATGGCAACCCGTATCGGAATTGGGAATATTACCGGCGTTGCTTTAGCTCTGATTCTCGGTGGGCCAGGCGCACTATTTTGGATGTGGGTTGCGGCTTTCCTCGGGATGGCGACTGCGTTTGCGGAGGCGACGCTGGCGCAAATCTTCAAAATCCCACATCATGACGGGACGTTCCGCGGCGGGCCGATGGCCTACATGCGCTATGGGTTGAAATCGCGATCGTTGGCGATTGTGTTTACTCTCGCCATGGTGTTCACGATGGTCGTCGCTATGCCTATGGTGCAATCCAATACGATTGCACAGGTTATGGCGGCATCGCGCGATGTTCCGGCGTGGGTGACTGCAGTGGTTGTCTCGATCCTTGCGGCCTTAGTGTTACTTGGCGGGGTGCGAAGCGTTGCGCGGGCAACGGAATTTATCTCACCGATTATGGCGGTGGTTTATCTCGTCGTGGCACTGAGCGTCGTTGCTGTGAATTTCCGGCAGATTCCGCAATTCTTTACCGACGTATTCCTCTCGGCTTTTGGTATGCGGGAAGCCGCAGCCGGAGTGGCGGGCGGAATTATGGCTGCGATAATGAATGGTTTGCGCCGAGGATTATTCTCCAATGAAGCTGGTATGGGGACGAATCCGAATGCGGCTGCCACGGCAACGGTTGCTCATCCAGTTCAGCAGGGACTGATTCAATCCCTTGGCGTGTTTTTTGACACGATGGTGATCTGTACGGCCACCGGATTTATTATTATGACTTCCGGTTTGCTCGATCGAACTGTTCTTAGCCCTGACGATGCTGGGCATTTGACGACATCGGCGATTACTCAGAGCTTGGGGGCGTGGATGGCGTGGCCGATAGCGATCATTATTTTCTTCTTTGGTTTTTCCTCGATTCTTGGCGCATACGCCTATGGTGAGGCCTCGCTGGTCTTTTTGCGCGCTGGCGCGAAGGTGCATTTCGCGGCGAAAGTGCTGACGATTGTGTTCTCGGCATTGGGAGCGCTACTGGCGTTGACGTTCGTCTGGGCGTTGATGGATCTGACGATGTTCGTCGTGACGATGATAAACCTTTTCACCGTTCTCGCTCTGGGCTCGTGGGTGATTGTAGCGATGCGTGATTATGAGAGCCAGGTTGCGCGCATCCGGCGAAATGGCTACCTAGAAGTGGCATCTCGTGATGGTGCTCGGATGATTCGCGTTATCGAGCCGGTTTTTCAACCAGATGCATTAGATGTGCCGAGGGATTATGACGCAAAGGCCTGGGAGAAGGCTGTCGAGTCGGCGCAGCACCTCAGCTAGATATTGCATAAGGAAAACTGTGCGGGTTAATACGCGCGGCTAAAAACGCAATGATCTGCCTGGATATGTTGCGAATGGGGGTGGACGGGAAGTATGCCACTCCTCGGCTGTCAGCCCAGGAAGCGTGGCGGAAAAGGCTGAGAGTGAGAAGAGGGGTTCCGAAAATATCGGGAGAGAAGTTGCGCTACCTAGTGCGGCGAGAAAAGGGCAAGAGAACAGCGAGAAAACGAAGTTTTCCTAGAGATTGCGCATAGGATTGTGGGGAGGAAAGGGTAAGCCCTTTCCTCCCCACAATCCTTAGGTGATCGTCGCCCTTATATGAGCGATTCTGAGATTTCTAATACTCATCGGTGATTCCCAGCCAGCCTGACTATCCGCTGGCGATCTTCGCTCATTCCTTGTGTAACTGGCCAGGTGAACCGCTACGTGCCAAGCAATGGGTGGCACGTAACGATCCAGTGGGCAATTGGGTTTGAGATCAATGAGTTAATTGGGCTCATGGGCTCAATCAATTAGTTGGCGATCCGCGATCCCTCATCTGACTGGGTTGCTTCCTGCTGGCGAACTCGACCAGCGCACAGGGCGAAATACCCGCCGAATCCCAAGATGAGCGAAACAATCACGCCGATATTGCCGGATGCCCAAACGCCCTCTTTGCCGCCGATAAGGAATAGCAGGTAGCCCTGCCAGTTGTTCCATGCGGCAGCGTCGGCGTAGGAGTTGATAACCAGACCCCAGCCGACCACACAGCACACGCCAATGATGGCCAATGCTAGCCAGTTCACTGCTCCGTAGCGACCAGATGAGTTGAACAAGGCGTACTCGTCGTAGAACTTCTTACGCAGCGTAATATCGGCCATCATAATACCAGCCCAGGCAGCCAAGGGCACACCGAGGGTGATAAGGAAGGATTGGAACGGCTCAATGAAGCTCGGTGCGTAGAACACGACGTAAACCGTGCCCAAGGTCAAGATAACGCCGTCAATCAAGGACGCCAATGGACGCGGCACCTTGATACCTAAGGTCAGCAGCGTCAGACCAGAGGAATAAATACCGTTGATTGCGCCGGAAAGGAGCGAGAGGATTGCCGTCAGTAGGAATGGCACGAGGAACCACGTGGGCAGCAGGGTAGCCAAGGCGCCGATGGGATCCATGCCAATGTTGTTAGAGAGATCTTGGGATGAACCAGCCAGCATGAGACCGAAGGTAATCAGGACGACCGGCCCAAGAGAGCCGCCAAGGGTGTTCCAGAAAATGATCTGGGAGCCCTTGGAATCGCGAGATTGGTAGCGTGCCCAGTCAGCAGCGATGTTGACCCATCCTAGACCCATACCCGTCATAACCATTGTCATAGCGCCGATCATGGCTGGCAGTGTTCCGGAGGGAACGGAGAATAGGACGTCCCACTTGATGGATGGGACGACGAGAATGACGTAGATGATTGTGGTGATGCCCGTCAGCCAGGTTAAGACTGCCTGCATCTTCATGATGATGTGATAGCCAGCAACTGCGCCAAGGACGATGAGTGCCGCAACGATAATCGCGGCGATGATGGAGATGGCGGTGTGATCCGAGCCGACCCAGCCTAGGCGCTCAAAGATGGTTGCTGTTGCCAAAACAGCAGTGATGGCAAGGGAGGTTTCCCAACCGATTGAGGTGAGCCAGGAGATGACGCCAGGGATTTTGGCGCCTTGCACGCCGAATGCTGAACGTGACATGACCATGGTGGGAACCGAGCCGCGTTTGCCGCCGAGCGCGATCACGCCGCAGATAGCGAACGACAAGATCACGCCGATGATTGTCATAATTGTTGCCTGCCAGAATGAGATACCAAATCCAAGTACCCAGGCGCCATAGCTCATGCCAAAGACTGAGATGTTTGAGGCAAACCACGGCAAAAATAGCTGGTGGGGTTTGGCGTAACGCTCTTCTTCGGAGACGATTTCGATGCCTGTTAATTCAATACCGGAACGTCCCGTAGATTCTGCTGCAGAATCGTGGTTTTCCATTTTTCCTCCTCCTTATCCGGAGTGCTGTCGGATCTTCGGTGTGCGAATACGCTCAGTAGCGTGGGCAAAATTGTACTCCATATCTTCCTTTGGAGGTTTACACTGAATAGGTCTGTTTTGGTTGAACGACGAGGACGTTGTTCGGTGTGCAATGTGCGTGTCAGGGCGGATACGGCCGAGAAATAAGGGCGCGAAATCAGGGGATACCAGGCGAAGCAGATGTAGGCGAAGCAGATGTAGGGATGGATTGCTATGGACGGGAAAGAGGAACCGACGATGAGTGTTGCACGGTGTGCCGATGATGTAGTGACGCAGGACAGCCGCGAAGGTGGTGCGTGGCTGCGTGAGCAGGCAGGAGGCCCATTGGATGTTTTGGTGGTTCTGGGATCCGGATTGGCTGATACTTTAGGCCGTGCGTGGGGTGAACCGACGAAAACGCTGGCTTTGAGTGATATTCCGACGGTTTATGCTCCGGTTGCTGATGGTCATGCAGATGAATTCCGAATTTATCGGGATGCCGGAGGGACGGGGTTATGCGTCGGTGTGGCTCTTGGGCGCACGCACGTCTATGAGGGGCATGGTGTCGATGCGGTTACGGCGTTGGCTAAAGTTGCCTATGCGGCTGGAATTCGTGCGGCGATTTTGTGCAATGCCAACGGATGTTTGCGTGATTGGGAGTTGGGTGATGTGGTTGCGGTCAACGACCACGTTAATCTTGCCGGAGTATCTCCCTTTGATGGTCCCGTTTTTGTTGATATTTCTGGTGTGTGGGATAGTGCTTTGACTGCTGAGCTCGCTCAGGTGTGCCAACGTCAGGGCTCCTACGGGTTTTTGCGGGGGCCAGAATATCAGACGCGCTTGGAGACGCAGATTTTGGCGCACATGGGGATTGACTGCGTGGGCATGTCTACCATCATGGAAGCAATCATGTTGCATGCTCTTAACGTGCGGGTGTGTGGGATGTCAGTGGTTTCTGATCTATCTTTTGCTGATGCGCCGACGGATCCCGCCGAGGTGGTTGCTGCTGCTCAGCGCGCACATGGCACAGTGCGTGCGGGGATTGAGCGGGTGCTACAGGTTCTGGCTGGTGAGGGTAGTGACGGCGAATAACGCGAATAACTCCATCAGTGTGGCAGATCGGTAACGCTGTGCCCTGCGGCGAATCGCGGTAGGGCAGGTGCGTATGTGGTTGTGCTGATGGGGATCAGGGTTCGGGTTTTCGCTTCGGCACGTAGCACGTAGCTGGGTGTAGAAAGTGGCAGTGCCAGCCGCTACGAGCGCGGTTATCAGATAGTGCGAGTGCGGTTAGCCAGTAAAGACTAACTGGCTAACCGCACATATCTCATCCAAAAGGGGTCACACTCGCGTGTGACCCCTTTTGGATGGACACCGAACCTGAGAGCGCCAGTCGGCGCGAAGGCCGCTCGTAGCGGCAAATATTTGGAGCCCGGGGCTTTCGCGATCCGGTGTCGTGTTGCCAGCGTAACTGATTTTTACTGCAGATGTCATGTTTATGCACCGCACGTTTTCTTTCTTCGTCGGTGCTTGTCTGCACGTTTTTCGTATGTGTCTGGTTGTGCCTGCCAATCTGCGTCGGCTCTGGTAGAGTCCACGCGCAGGCTTTGGGGTGTGCTCAGCTCGTCGGTGTGGTCCTTGGGGCATTAGTATTACGAATATGACGTTGTCGGCCCACCCAGAATCTGCCGTTCCGCCTGCCGTGTCTGCAGGATTGGCGGCTCACCCTGTTGCCGTGGATTCCTCTGCGGCTGCTGGTGGTCGTGGTGTGCGCATGCGAAACGCTATTGGGAAGGTTTTTGATCCGCTGGCGCCATTGCGCCCTCGGCATGGCCAATATTCACTTGTCATGTGGGCTGCAGTGAGCGTCGGATGTGCACTTTTGTTGGCTCTTGGCATGGGATTAGGGGTTCGGGCCACTGCTATTGTCGTGAGCCTCATCGGGTTGTTACTCATTCCTGGCTGGCCGGTGCTTTTGGGTTTGGATAACCGTCGGGTTACTCGGATCGTGATGTTGTTGACCTTGCCTTGTGCAGTGCTGGCAGCCTATTTCGGGTCGATTGATACGACGATGATGGTTGCTGCGGGCGCGATTATCGCCTCATTTATCGGGCAGATGTGCCGTCGCGACGGCCGAGGAAAACTCATCGAGCATATTTCTGCTGGCGCTGCTGGCGCTTTGTTTATTGTGTGCGCGTCGCTGTGGATTCATGTCGCTCGGCTTGGGGAGCTGACCCACCAGCCAGGAAAAGTGTCACTGGGGGCGAATTTGCCGCGCACGAATGATCTTCTCGGGGTGAGTTCGGCGAACGCGGGCATTGCGGTCGGATGGATGATAGCTGTCAGTATTGCGGTGTGCGCAATTATTTATTGTGTGGATTCGCCACGCACTGATCTTCTGGCAATTCTCAATGGCGCGATCGTCGGTGGGTTGAGTGGTCTTGGGCTGGCGGAAATGCCGCTTGGTCGGCATGTGGGCTGGCTGTGGGCGGTAGGAATAGCCAGTGGGATTGCAGTGGCGGTGGCGTATGCGTTTATGCGTCGGGCCTTACGTAATGTTTCCCCGCCGTTACCGTGGATTCATGGGGTGACGAAAGCTGTGTCGGTCCATTGCGCCGTGGGCGTTGTCGGCTGGGTGTTGACCTGGTTTGTCGTTTAATCTAGCCCTATGGCTATTCGACTTCCAGAAAATCTTGCGCCGGAGAACTATCCGATTGCCTGGCTGCTTGACTCGTGGTGTGGTGGTGGCGTCCTTGAATACGAGGGTATTGAACCGGCGGCGTATCTTCATGAATTGACGATTGACGCGCGTGATGCCGGACCATACGTGCGGCTTATGTCTCGTATTTGGTTAGCGCATGAGCCGGCTGAAGCAGTGGATAAAGAAGCCTCCGGGCAATACACGTACAACTCCTTGACGAAAGCGCGGTTGTGGAGCGCGGTAACTGGCTATCTGCGAGTTAATCCGCAGGCGAGCAAGCGTGCAGATGGGGCGAGCGAGTTGGAAGCGATGCTTGCCGCTCCGAGCGGGACTGCGCAACTGTGGGTGGGGCTTATTAACGGCCCGCGTTTGCAGATGGTTACGGATACGATTGTGCGTTCCAGTAGCGGCGCGCAGCTTGATGGGGCCAAACTGATTGCTGGAAATGTTGCGTCGGATCTCTTCTACGCCTATGACATGGAGGCCTTTGGCTCACCCATGCGAAGCTATTTAGCAGGGCGGTTATCGCGGCAATTTAATGATGAGGTTGACGCGCCAGCGAGCCAGTTTAGTGATGGCGAGCTGGGCGATGAGCCACGTAGTTCCGCTACGCCAGCAGATCTGAGCGAAAGCTAATAGGTCGGGCGATGGCAGCAACACAACCCAGATCATCTTCCGACGGGGGAAGTACCCCAGCGGGTGAGTCCTGCGTCTTTCCGGAGTTGACGGGTAATGCGAGGTCGGCGGTAAATGGTGCGGTGTATGACGAGGAGCTGGGTGTTCCAGCGCATTATGGCAATCCGTTTGCCGAGCAGAATATGTTGCTTGATGGGCGGGCATTGTGCGATCTGAGCTACCACGAGGTGATTCGGGTGGGCGGTGTAGATCGCGCGAAATGGTTACATAACCTCACGACCTGCGATATGGAATCTTTAGTGCCTGGGGAGAGTGGCGAGTTACTGATTCTTGATCCGCATGGGCATATTCAATATGCGGCTGGCGTGGTTGATGATGGAGAATATACCTGGCTCATTACCGATCATGGCTACTCGGAGGGGCTGGTGTCTTTTCTGGAGTCTATGCGTTTTATGTTGCGCGTGACGGTAGAACCAGTGGCTTGCGATGTTGTTGGCGTGATGTGTGCTCGCGAAGCAGTACCAGATTTTGTGGTGCGAGCTAGCCAGATTATCTGGGTAGATCCGTGGCCGCGGGTACGCGCCGGCGGGGCGCATTACGGGGTGAGCGATGAGCGCCATCCTGGATATGGTGTTCAACGAATACTATGTGTTATTCCTCGGTCGGGAGTTGACGTGGAGACTTCTGCGCTGGTTGGGGCTGAGTTGGGAAATGCTACGCCAGGTGCGGCTCAGCGGGATATGCGTGGAGCGGGTATCGCCGAGGCGGATGTGCGTGAATGGTGTCGGCAAGAAAATATGCCGATGGCTGGGGTGATGGCGTGGGAAGCATTGCGTATTCGGCATTGGCGGCCACGCTTAGCCGCAGAGGTTGGTACGCGGCTACGAGATCATTCCTCGGCTGTGGAGGGAGATCATGGGAGTGAGGTGCCTGCCGGCGCGCATTCGAGGGCGTATCGTGCCTGGAATGCTGGCGTTTTACCGCATGAACTCGATTGGTTACGCACGGCCGTTCATCTCAATAAGGGGTGTTATCGCGGGCAGGAGACGGTGGCGAAGATCGTTAATCTTGGTAAGCCGCCGCGACGCCTGACCTATCTATATCTTGAAGGACCCGACGGTGATCTGCCGGAGCCGGGCACGCCGGTTTTTCTTGGAGATCGCAACGTCGGCTATCTGACGTCAGTGGCACGGGATGTAGATGAGGGGCCAGTTGCGTTAGCGCTTATCAAACGCAATACCAGTGCTGAGGCGGTGCTGCAGGTTGGGCAGTTTTGTGCCTCGCAGCAGGTGATCGTCAGTGCGGATGGGAAGTCGTCGGTGTCCTTGCCGCAACATCCGGGTGTGAATCTCCGTCGGGGGATTGGTCGAGTTGGTTCTGATATGGCGCAGGGATCAGCCAGGCAGCAGGCGGAGCATGTAGGTGATATGCCTGAGAGAAAGCCGCACGGCAATTGTGGAGGCACATTATGACCCTGGTGGTGGTGCACGGAAAACTGATTTACGGAATATCGCATACTTTCTCGGTGCTGTTGAACGTGGTGTTACCGCTGATTATTGTGGCCTGTTTTGCGTTGGCGTTCGCTGACGCGCTCACCCGCCCGCGCTCCCAGTTCTACAATGCGTCCCGATCTCAACAGTTTTGGGTGCGATTGTTAGGGATCGGGGGATTAGTTTATGCGGCCTTGTGGTTTCTCCCGTTGTGGATACCGGGGGCGACGTGGATTAGTTTGCTGTTAATTATTGCTTTGGTGTATTACCTGGGTCCAGAACGCTCAAGGTTAGGGCCTCGCGGCGGATTCCGTGGCGGGCGCGGATCGCGAGGAGGCTGGTAATGCGAGCGGTTATTCAGCGGGTGAAGCGGGCCAGCGTTCGTGTGCATGACGATGTACCGGAGGAATACCAGTATCCGGAAACTGGCGGATCGCATAGCGATACTCAGTGTGCTAGCGGTAGTGGGGCGCTCGCGACGTCGGTGGCACGGATGCCCTCCTCCTCTCAAGGATTATCGCAGGTAGATGTGCTGGCAGAGCCGGCAGGGCGGCTTGTAGGGCAGATTGGTTCTGGATTGTGTGTGCTTATTGGTATCACTCATGAGGACGGCCCAGAGCAGATAGCGAAGATGGCGCGCAAAATTGCGCAGTTGAAACTGTTGCGTGCTTCCTGCGGTAGTGATGACGCGCGGGATCGGGTCAGCGTTGAGGATAGTGGCGCTCCGGTGCTGCTCGTTTCTCAGTTTACGTTATATGCCGATGTGCGCAAAGGGCGTAAACCGTCATGGTCTCATGCGGCGCCAGCTCCAGTGGCTGAGCCACTCTTTGACCAGCTCGTTCAGACCTTGCGAGCACACGGTGTTGAGGTGCATACCGGAGAATTTGGCGCGATGATGGACGTCGAATTAGTTAACGATGGGCCGATGACGATTATCGCCGAGGTCTAAATGGGCGATGGGATCCGGTGAGATCTGCGCTAACGCGGAAATTTGATCGTCTGCATGCGGTGTAGCTGGGCATAAGCTCCGGATTTACCCGCAATTTCTCACGCCTGCGGCGAAATAGCACCGTAGATTCAATAGCTCCTCGTTTACTGTTAAGAAAGGACCACTGGGTAGACTGCACCTGCCCAGGCGGCAATCATCTGGACGAGGAGTCGTACATTGTTTGAACGGTTTACCGATCGTGCACGGCGAGTCATCGTGCTCGCTCAGGAATCCGCACGCAGCTTGAAGAATAGCTATCTCGGCACGGAGCATATCTTGCTGGGTCTAATTAAGGAAGGTGAAGGCGTCGCTGCAAAGGCGCTGGAATCTCTGGGGATCACCTACGAGGCTGTTCAAGAGCGCGTGATTGAGATTATTGGTGAGGGTCAAGAGCAGCCGACGGGTCATATCCCCTTTACTCCACGTGCAAAGAAAGTCCTTGAGTATGCCATGCGGGAAGGTCTGCAATTAGGTCATTCCTATATCGGCACGGAACATCTGCTCTTGGGCTTGTGTCGCGAGCAAGATGGCGTGGCAGTTCAGGTTTTGGTGAAACTAGGTGCTGATCTGCAACAGATTCGTCAGCAGGTCACGCAGATGCTTTCTGGCTATCAGGGTAAGGAAGCTGTGGGCGTCGGTGGCGGCGGGCCGCGGGAAGGTCAAAAGGCTGGTTCGACGATCCTTGACCAGTTCGGTCGCAATCTCACCCAGGCCGCGCGTGAAAATAAGCTTGATCCAGTCATTGGCCGTCATACGGAGACGCAGCGAGTTATGCAGGTGCTGTCCCGTCGGACGAAGAACAATCCGGTTTTGATTGGTGAGCCTGGTGTGGGTAAGACGGCGGTTGTCGAGGGGCTATCGCAGGCTATCGCTGCTGGGAATGTGCCGGAAACGCTCAAAGA
Source organism: Trueperella sp. LYQ141 (assembly GCF_046599555.1). NCBI lineage: Bacteria > Bacillati > Actinomycetota > Actinomycetes > Actinomycetales > Actinomycetaceae > Trueperella > Trueperella sp. LYQ141. The sequence continues at coordinate 50,610 of NZ_JBKIWQ010000005.1, forward strand.
GAAGCAACTGTATTCCTTGGATATGGGATCCTTGGTTGCTGGGTCGCGCTATCGCGGTGATTTTGAAGAGCGTATGAAGAAGATCTTGAAGGAGATCAATTCGCGCGGCGATATTATTTTGTTTATCGACGAGGTGCATACGCTGGTCGGAGCTGGTGCAGCAGAGGGTGCATTGGATGCGGCGTCTTTGTTGAAGCCGATGATGGCTCGGGGCGAGTTGCAGATCATCGGGGCGACGACACTTGATGAATACCGCAAATACATTGAGAAGGATGCGGCATTGGAGCGTCGGTTCCAGCCAATCCAGGTAGATGAACCCTCGGTGAAAGAGACGATTGCAATTCTGGAAGGATTGCGGGATCGCTATGAGGCTTTCCATCGTGTGACGATCACGGATGAGGCCTTGGAGTCGGCTGCGATGTTGGCTGATCGTTATATTAATGACCGTTTCTTGCCGGATAAAGCGATTGATTTGATTGATGAGGCGGGGGCGCGTTTAGCGATTCGGAAGATGACTGCGCCGCCAGAATTACGTGAACTGGATGAAGAAATCGCGAATATTAAGCGTCTCAAGGAGGCCTCGATTGACGGGCAGGATTTCGAGCGGGCGGCTTCGTTACGTGATGAGGAACAGCAGTTAATCGAGAAGCGCCAGGAGCGGGAACGTGCCTGGAAAGAGGGCGATCTGGATGTTGTCTCGGTGGTGGATGAGGATCTCATTACTGAAGTGCTGTCGATGTCCACGGGTATTCCAGTCTTTAAGCTCACGGAAGCGGAGTCGGCGAAGTTGCTGCGCATGGAAGACGAGTTGCACAAGCGTGTGATTGGTCAGTACGAGGCGGTTACTGCGTTGTCGCAGGCTATTCGCCGGACGCGCGCTGGTTTGAAGGATCCCAACCGCCCGGGTGGCTCGTTCATTTTCGCTGGTCCGACGGGCGTCGGTAAGACGGAATTGGCTAAGGCATTGGCAGAGTTCCTGTTCGGTGATGAAGATTCCCTCATTACTTTGGATATGTCGGAGTTCTCCGAGAAGCACACAGTTTCGCGGCTGTTTGGTGCGCCTCCGGGATATGTCGGCTATGACGAGGGCGGTCAGCTAACGGAAAAGGTGCGCCGTAAGCCGTTCTCCGTCGTGCTGTTCGATGAGATCGAGAAGGCTCACCAGGATCTGTTCAACTCGTTGTTGCAGATTTTGGAAGAGGGGCGTCTGACGGATTCTCAGGGGCGCGTCGTCGATTTCAAGAACACGATTATTATTATGACGACGAACTTGGGAACGAAAGATATTGCGAAGGGTGTGCAAACTGGTTTCCAGTTCGATGCCGATACGCGCACCTCGTATGAGCGGATGAAGTCGCGGGTGTCGGAGGAGTTGAAGAATCATTTCCGGCCAGAGTTCTTGAACCGTGTCGATGACATCATCGTGTTCCCGCAGTTACAGCGCGAAGAGATTTTGCAGATTGTCGATCTGATGATTGCCAAGTTGGGTGCGCGTTTGTGGGATCAGGGTATGTCGATTGTCCTGACGGAAGACGCGAAGCAGTTGTTAGCGGATCGCGGCTACGATCCGGTGTTGGGTGCGCGTCCGTTGCGTCGGGCAATCCAGCGGGAGATCGAGGATGCGCTTTCTGAGCGTTTGCTGTTTGGTGAGTTCACGAAGGGGCAGACGATCGTCGTGGATGTGGATGCGAGTGCCACTCCTAAGACTTTCACTTTCGCGGGGCATGATTCGGAGTACCAGTTGCCGGTTGCGGTGCAGCCGTCGCCGGATGCGGAAGAGATTGACGGTTTAGCGCAGCCGACCTCAATTGTGCCGGAGGGTGAAGCGAACTATGATGACGCGGAACGCTCGCAGCGGGCAATGGATCCCGGCACTGGGCTGGCCGAGGAGTAGCGAGCCCACCGGCGTTTAGCACGTGTGCGCGTTGCCAGATTGTTGGCTGTCGCGATACGGCGCTGCTAGATGCCGCATAAAACACCGCTAGATGGTGCAATAAAATCATCGAGCCCAGGGTGCTTAGACATTATGCACCCTGGGCTTTTGCATCTTCTGAAGAATAAACCTGAATATCTTTCAGTTTTGCTGCACCGATCACAAAATGCCGCAGCGGGATGACGAAATATAAAGCTCGAAAGCGCGTCCGTTCTTAAAACGGATACCCGCTCACATCGGGGAACCGTGACGGAAAAGTAAAGCGAAGCTGCTGACGAGAAAAAATCGTATAACCGCAAGACACAGCGCAATGGAGCTGCTTGCCGAAAGGGAATCCTTCGTGACAAGCAGCTCCATTGCGATTTACTGCTCTATCTGCGTGACGCCTTATCGTCTTTCTGACGGTCACGCCTAAGCGGTATGTATGCTCGTTATCCGATAATCATTGCACCAAGTAGCGCTTGAATGAAGATCAAAATTGCCGAGATGAACGAACCGAGGGTGTAGGTTTTTAGCCCGCCGGTGACGGTTAACCCGGACATATTCGTCGCCACCCAGAAGCCCGAATCGTTGACGTGACCAATCGAGTTTCCACCGGAAAGGCATGCCAGCGCAATCCACACCGGATGAATACCGATAGCGGGCGCCATTGAGGCCATGATCGTCATTGCCGTCATGCCGGCCACTGTTCCCGAGCCTTGAGCAACTCGGAAAATCAGACCGATAGTGAAAGCAAGGAACATGGCTGCGAGTTTGGAACTTGTGCCAGTGTTCAGCAGTGACAAGATCGAATCTCCCACGCCAGCGGTGGCAATAACGTTGGCGAAAGCGCCACCAGCGCCGGTAATCAGCAGCACGACACCGGCAGATTTCAGACCTTCACCGGCGGAATCTTCCAGCTTGTTGCGGCCGATGTACTTCGCTGAAATCGCATAGGCTCCTAGGGTTCCCAGCAGCATAGCGATGGTCTTGTCGCCTAGGAATTTCGACCATACGGGTTGAGTATCAAACAGGGCTTTGCCCACCGTCCCGACGAGAATACACACGATGGGGACGATGATAGGAACCAGGGCGAGCAGCAGGGATGGGCGCTGCGTTCCCGATTCTAATCCGGCTTCCCGTCGGGCGATCAGCTCAGCTGTGATGTTTGAGGAGTGATTGACGTCTTTCTTCTCGTTCCAGATCTTGAACTTGTCATGGATCCAGATGTAGATGAAATTCGACAAAATCACAGTAATCAACCCGACCACCAGGCCGACACCGAGCATGATTCCGAGATCAAATTTGAATATCTCGGCTGCGGCTAGAGGATTGGGCGTAGGTGGCACGACGCAGTGCGCAGTGGTTGCCCCAATCGTCAGCAGGCCAGTAACGTAGGCCATTTTGACGTTGATTCGGGCTGCGATGGTGATGCCGATGGGAATAAGGATCACGAAAGTGACGTCGAAAAAGACGGGGATTGACAGGATGAAACCCGCCAGCGATACACCCCAGATAGCTCGACGTTCCGGTAGCGCCGCCATAATTTTTTCCGCAATAACGTTTGCGCCGCCCGAATCTGAGAGCAATTGCCCCAATATGATGCCGAATCCGATGGGCAGGCCAATTCCTGCCATCATATTGCCAAATCCTTTACCTACTGCGTCAACGGTTTCCATCAGTGGCAGACCGACGGCGATGCCGAGATAGACGGAGGCAATAACCATAGAGATAGCGGCATTGAGTTTGAGGACGATAATGCCGATCAAAATGATCGCAATTGCCAGTACGAGGTGCACAATCATTAATCCTGGGCTCATCACAGGACCTCCTTATCTGTACTTTCCTGTGGCAACACAGGAAAGCGGTGCAGGTATGAGCTGGATTAGTGCATGTGCTTTCCGCCGTCGGCGTTGATGACGTCGCCGTTAACAAAGGAGGAATCCTCAGAGACGAGGAACGAGCACAGGGCAGCGATTTCTTCGGGCTGGCCAACGCGACCTAGCGGGATATTCGAGGACATAGCGGCTTTGCGCTCGTCGGTGAGCTTTCCGCCCATGATTTCGGTGTCAATTGGCCCAGGGGCGATGACGTTTACCGTCACGCCATGTGTGCCAAATTCACGGGCGCCGCCACGGGTGAGACCGATAATGGCGGCCTTAGCGCCAGCATACGTGGATTTCGAGAAGGTGCCGCCGCCATCGTAAGCGGTGATGGAGGAGAAGTTAACCATTCGCCCTAGGCCGTGTGGCTTCATGAGTTTGTATGCGCCACGCATCATGAGCATGGTGCCGCGGCAATTGACGTTAAAAACGCGATCAAATTCTTCGACGCTGATGTCTTCCATAGCGATGGGGCAGGCGATACCGGCGGGATTGACGAGGGCGACGAGCTGGGGGAGCTCTGCTGCGACTTTTTCGTATGCCTGTGTGACGGATTTTTCGCAGGAGACGTCCAGGTGCAGGCCGATGATTTTCCGCTCGGGGAATTCGGTGCGGATTTCCTCGACGAATGAATCAACGTTATCGAATTGGATGTCGCCCACGGCAACGTCGAATCCGTCTTTCAAAAGCCGACGAGCAATGTGGCGGCCAATTCCTGACGGGGCGCCAACGCCGGTGACAACTGCAGCTTTTTCGGTGGGGTAGGTCATGTCATGCTCCTTGTAACTAGGTCATTGTCTTGTGGCTCTCAGGTAGAGAAGCTCATGGAATGTACGGCAGGTCGTCGGTTATTCATCCAGCTTCTTCGCTTGAGAAGGCGGTTAGCGGGGTAGGGGATCTCGACTTTGAGAGCCTGTAGCCAATCGCCACAGAATAGATCCTATATCATATTTAATAGATGTGGGTTAGAGATTAAAACATTCGTGAAACCGTGCGATTCTCTACCGTAGGCGCTGGATATTTGCCCATGTGTGCCGCTCACGCATCGCAATTGACGAAAATCCTATAGAATGTTTGATGTCGAATGTAGATTCATGACTCGACGAGTGCACGGCGTATGGCGTTGTTCTACTCCTTAGAGCAGGGGAATGTTATCGCGCTGAATTCGAAACTGAAAGGGTACAACGATGTATACCGCTGAGACGTGGCCAATTGCGGCCAAGATGAACTTCCCTGCTCGCGACGCGCAGGGGCGGCACGTTAATGACGCGCCAGTATCCGTATGGGCGGATCAGATTCGCCAGGTGGCAGACATGGGATATAAATACATTGATCCCATTGATGATTGGATCCAGCTTGCCGATATTTCTGATGAGCGCTTCGCAGAGTTTTGTGGGCTGCTGGATGAATTCGACGTGAAAGTGCCGGCTATCTCCTTCGGTCGCCGCTCGCCTATTGATGATAAAAATGGGCAAGCGCATGTGGAATCCATGCATCGGATGTTGGATCGTGGGCGCGAACTGGGTGCGAAGATCGTTAATATCGGCTTTATGCAGGCCTTGACGCCAGAGCAGGAAAAGGCGCTGTGGTTCTGGCATGTTGACGGGCATAAGGATGACCCTACGAAGCGGGATCTGGCTCTGGAGCGTATCCGTGAGTTGGGCGATCATGCCTTGCGCAACGATATGGAGATTTCCCTGGAAATCTATGAGGATACTTTCTTGGGCAGTGCGCGTGACGCCGTCCAGTTCATTGAGGATTGTGGCCCACAGGGCTTAGGAATCAACCCGGATTTCGGGAATCTGATTCGACTGCATCGGGAGATTGATCCGTGGCAGGAAAGCTTTGATCTGGTTATGCCGTATATCAATTTCTGGCATATTAAGAACTATATGCGGGACTTTGATCCAGCCACGGGAGCCTACTTCTCCTTCCCTGTTCCGCTGGAGGATGGGCTTATTGACTACCGCATGATTATCCGACAAGCAGTTGCTTCCGGCTATCGTGGAGTGTTCCAAACGGAGCATTACGGTGGCGACTGGCTGAGCGTCGGAGCAAAGAATATGGCGTTTATTCGCGGAGTTTTGCGCAATGCGATGTATCTGATTGAGGAGTAGTGAGCAGCTCGACGTCGAGATGTCGGCTATAGCGAATGTGGGGTGTGGGTCGTTGTGTTCCCGCGCCCCACATTGGTATTCGCCATAAATAACGTGCCGCTACCGTAGGTGCATAGGTATGTTCCCGTGCCTCACATGCCTTTCGGCGGCAAGCAGGATGTGCCATAACAGTAAAAGCTGAGGAAAACCGACGGACCTCAGCGTCGGCGAGCGGTCCTGCGCTACCTATCACCTCTTGCACGGCAGTATCTTCTCAATGTTTTGCGGTGGTCAAAGCTAATTCTTTCTGTCATGTATGGTTACTAAGATGTGCTGAGAGCTTGCCGCACTAGAACATAGCCAGGGTTACATTCCGCCCACACATTTTGCCTAATACCCCGAGGTTATGGGTTTAGCTGCGGGTATTACCGCCGCTAGCCTCAGATGGCACGCTTTTAAGAGGGGCGGTGCGTAGCTGTGATGGGGGCTGGGCGCTACTATGCGGCAGGTCGGCGAATACGCCGATGGAACGCAGCTAGGACGCGGCATATTTCTGGATCGCTATCGGCGTTGCTAGATACTGGGCTACTATCGATGCGCGCAATTATTTGCGCGTGCCAGCCTCCGGATGTGCCTTTTCCACGTCAGAAACTGAACGTTCGAGAACTCCGCGTAGGTGGGTGACCAGTGCAGCTTTTGCCTCTTCGAGTGAACCGTTGAGGAAAGCTTCAACGACAGCCTCGTGCTCCCGCACTGCGTCTTCAGCGTCGGTGGTGTTCGTACCGACGGCTTGGCGCATGCGATGCATATTAAATGACAAAGAATTCGTCATATCAGATAGGTATTGATTGTCGCAGTAGTCAAGGAATACCTGATGTAAGCCCCAATCCTCGGCGAAATATGCTTTGTAAGAGGGCAAGGTATCGCCGTCGTGGGCGGCCAGCAGATCTTGGGCGGCGCGCCGGTGCGATTCGAGGGTGGTCAGAAGGCGGTCGCGCATGTCTGCACGGTGTGGGTACGCGCGTTCTAGTGCAGAAACTTCTAGGATGATACGCACATCCACTAACTGACGGATTTGCTCGGCAGTAATGGGCGGTGCGACGCGGTATCCCTTGAGGGCGGCGCGTGTTACTAAGCCGGTGTGTTCTAGCTCGGCCAGAGCTTCTCGGACTGGAGTGGGAGAGACGCCGAAGCGTTTTGCGAGACCCTCAATACTCAGCGAGTCACCTGGACCGAAGTGACCTGAGACGAGGAGATCTAAAATTGCAGAGGAGACGCCGTCGCGTAGGGCTTTGCGTTCTAGCATGTATCCTCCCACCGGATAACCAAATTGAAGATATTGACATTATGCGACTTATCTGTGTGCAGCGCTATGTGCTGCGTGTTAAGTCTATAGAGTTAACACGCACTGTGTGAGCAAACATTCCTGGCAGTATTGCACGTCATACCTGATCTGCTAATGATCGTTGCTCTATATAACTGCCGATCAGAGTCGTTTTCTGTGGATGTTATTCGGGAAAGTGCCGAGGGGTAAAAGCACTTTTCGTAGGTAGGTCAGTTGGAATAGGAAGGGTGAGAACTTAACACTTTGCTTATAGGGTGCTGTGCGGGGGTGGTTAGCTGCTTTGAGGTGGCAATTCGGTTTCGTGGTGATCGGCGGAAATCTGAAGTAGATAAACCGCCCGTATGCTGCTTGGGTGCTGGTGTGTTTGCGTGCGTAATTGAATAATTGAAGCTGCATTGCTCGCGGATGGTCTTGCGGTGTAGCGCTATGGCCGCCAGGAGCAGAGGAGAGCAAGCCAGTATTAGTATCCCAGTATCAGTTCCCAGTATCCGCCGCGGCTAATCTTTGCTGGCGTTTGCGGCAAGGAGACGTTCATTTGCCGAGTTCATATGTTCGCGCATAACCTGTACTGCACTGAGTGGATCAGAAGAACTTAATGCGCGGTAGACCCGCAAATGTTCGTCGTATGCCACTTGCATGGCGGCAACGGAATCAACCTGATTTTGAATCCAGATTTGCAGTAGCCGACGCAGGGTGGAAAGTAAATTGTTGAGTGTTGGGTTCTGCGATAGCGTCCCGATTTCAATATGGAATGCGGCGTCGGCGGTGACGAAGTTCGTCATATCCTCGTTGCTCAGGTGTTCCTCTTGCGATTCCAGGCTGTCGCGTAGCCGACGCAAAGAGCGCAAAGGGCGAGGATCCTGTGCGAGGTGCTCGGCTGCCTGTTGGACGGCGAGAATTTCTAGAACGGAGCGAATACGCAGCAGGTTCGGATAGTCGGCGCTGCTGAGGAGTAGCGTCCATTGGAGAGAATCGGAGAACAAGTCGGCGCCACCGGATCGAACGTAGGCGCCAGAGCCTGGCATAATCTCGACGAGGCCAAGAATCTCTAATACGCTCAAGGCTTCGCGCACGTTAGTGCGGCTGGTATGTAGCTCCTCGGCAATGGTTCGCTCGGCAGGGAGGCGATCCCCAGGCAGATACTCCCCGGAGGTGATGCGCACCAAAATGAGCTGCGCGGTTTCTGCTGCCTCTGAGGAAGAGTTCACCGTCAGATTCAACGGGGCAGCAATGCCCTTTTCTCGAGTCAGCCTGCGAATGTAGCCGTTTTCTGCCATGCCATTTAACATAACGCGCTCCGGGCGAATCGGGGGGATTATGTGATGTGAATACCACTACGGCTTTTGGGTTAGATACATAACCGCTGCTCTGCGCGTTGGAATACGCTGGGCAGAGCAGCGGTTATGCTCGTGGATGACGTTAGGCGATCAGCCAGAGGATCGAGATGATGATCATGCCGAGCCATCCACCGACGGTGGCGCCCACCGACCAGGTGCGCAATCCGTCGCGAACGGATAGTCCCATGAACTTCGTTGCAATCCAGAAGCCAGAATCGTTGATATGAGATAGCGCAACTGATCCCATACCGATGGCTGCCAGGATGAGGGCAACCTGGATCTGAGAGTATCCGCCTTGAAGAACGGCATCTTGGACTAAGCCAGCCGCCGCCAGGGAGGCCACCGTCCCTGAACCCTGAGCAACCTTAAATACGGTCGCAATCAAGAAGGCGAGGAAGAAAATCGGTAGGCCAGTTGATAGTAGGAGGTCTGATACTGCCTTGCCAACCCCTGATTCAGTGAGAACTTTGGCAAAGACGCCGCCAGCTCCAGTTACCAAGATGACGATAGCAGCCGGCCCAACAGCATCATCCATGAGTTTGGAGATCGTTGCGGTGGAGAATCCGCGTGCTACGCCGAGCAGATAGAACGCCAAAATAGTGGAGAACAGCAAGGCGAATTGCGATGAGCCCAGGAATTGCGTGGTCTTGTAGCCGATGCTGCCTTTGTCGAAGATAAGCGCGCCAATCGTGCCGCAGGTAATCATCGCGATAGGTAGCAAAATAGAGAAGATGACCAGCCCTGCGCTGGGGCGGCGAACGACGGTTCCATCCTCAAGGGTGAGGGTTGCCCGTGGGTGTTCGGGATCGGCCTCAAGGGTTTCTTGATAGCGCAGCTCAACCTCGGGGGTCATGGCGAATTCCTGCTTATTGATCCGCTTAAACAGGAAGTGAACGGCGAAGCCAACCGGAATGCTGAGGATTAATCCCACGATGGTCACCATTCCCAGGCTGCCGTGTAGGAGGGCGGTTGTTCCGACGATGCCAGGGTGTGGCGGAACGCAGTTATGGATAAACACCATAAGGACGGCTACCGGCATGCCGATGATAGCAGGGGAGTGGTATCCGGCTGCTTTAGCGAAGGAGAAGATGATCGGCACCAAAATAATGAAGCCGACGTCGAAGAAGATGGGGATAGCGACGAATGCTGAGGCGACGAGGAGGGCGACACCGATGCGCTCGCGACCAAACTTTCGCGAGAAGGCTTCGGTGATAACCTCAGCGCCACCTGATTTTTCGATAGCGCCGCCTAGCATGGCACCAAGTCCGACGAGAATGGCAACGGAGCCGAGGGTGCCGCCCATGCCGGCAACGGCAGTGCCAATAACTTCTTCGGTGGGGATACCGGCTGCGAGGCCGGTTGCGATGGACACGGCAATCAAGGCAACGAAAGCCGGCCATTTAAATTTCATGACGAGTAATAGCAGTGAGGCGATCGCAATGATGGCTACAGCTATGAGATATGTCGTGCTCAATGTTGTCTCACATTCTTGTTTCGAGCGCTCCATTGCGCTCTACGTGCCGGCTGTGTCGCCCGTGACGTGGCCGGAAGTCCTACGACTTGTGTACCAGTATGACCTGATTACTTAAGTTGGTCAACCGAAATTGAAGAGTTTGTGAAAAAATAGGATATTGGATAAGGTGGAGGGGCGGTAAAATAGCTGAGGGAGAAGTTGTCCTGTTCTAAGGCGCCCCGCTGTTTTCCCTAGTATTACTAGGATAAATGCGATCTAGAATCGATGAAAACGCAGCCTTAATGTGATGTGAGTCATATCTGCTAATATTGGTTGACCAATTATTCTGATCGCGCCATACTGGACGAGAACGACGCACAACGATCACCAATGGAGGTGTCAATGCGTATTGGAATTGGAACCTATGCTTTGTTCTGGGAATGTTCTGATCGTGTCCCAAACCCGATCACCTTGCCCGGGATGATTGACCGAACGGCAGAACTCGGCTGCAACGTCTTTCAAATCTGTGACTATCCCGTCATCGAAACCTACACTGCAGAACATTTGGAAGAGCTGCGGGACTACAGTGCTGCTCATGGGGTAGAGCTGGAGTTGGGTACTCGAGGCGCACACCGCGATCACCTCAACACCTATCTCGATATGGCTGCTCAGCTTGACGCGCGGGTATTGCGGTCAATGATCCAAGTCGGGTCAGGGATGCCTACCGCCGATGAAGTTGTTGAGCACGTTCGCTCCATTCTTCCACGGCTTGAAGAGCTAAAAGTCGATCTAGCGTTTGAAACCTACGAACAACTACCGACGGAGCAACTCGTCGATATTATTCGGCGCATTGACCATCCGCGTGTGGGAATCGCTTTAGATCCGGCGAATTGTGTAGCAGCCTTAGAGCATCCTAAAGATGTGATTGAGCGCTGTGCCCCATACACTCTCAATTTGCACGTCAAAGACTTCGCTTTTTCGCGGCAGGCCGGATGGGTGGGATTCACCTATGCCGGAGCAAAGATGGGCGAAGGATTGCTTGACTATGCGGCTGAATTAGCTGCAGTGCGACCTATTGAGCGTCAGATGAGCCAGATCGTTGAACACTGGCTCGTATGGCAAGGAGATCCCGATACCACGATTGCGCGCGAACGTGAGTGGACGGCTCATGCGGTTGACGTCATTAAGAAACATGCGAAGAACTACGAGGAGTCAAACTGCTCGTCATAACTTTCCACAGGGAAGGTGGATGCGGCGGTAACGAAGATGTTCCCCGCGCTGTTTTCTCTGTGCCGCACGCTACGGTGTGCACCCTTTCCAATTTTACCCATACACATATAAGGAGTAATTAACATGACCACCCAGCTCACAATCGCAGTCATCGGCGCCGGCGGTAAGATGGGCATGCGCGTCTCGCCAAATCTGGCTCGTCATCCGGAATACACGGTCTATTTCTGTGAGGCATCCGAAGCGGCGGCAAAGCGTTCGGAGGAAGCCGGTCGTCCCATCACCCCCACGGAAGAAGCGGTCAAGGATGCTGATGTGGTTGTCTACGCCGTGCCAGATCGCGCGCTAAAGACGATCACTGAGCAGATCGTTCCCCTGCAAAAGCCAGATTCGGTTGTGCTGACGCTTGATCCGGCAGCCGCTTATGCCAATCAGCTCTTCATTCGTGAGGATTTGACGTACATCGTCTGCCATCCGGCGCACCCGTCAGTGTTCTTAGAGCGCAAGACGGACGAAGAGTATGCGGATACCTTCGGTGGTATTGCCGCTCCGCAGCATGTGCTTGCCGCAATGCATACCGAGTCGGAGAAGTGGAAGCCAGTAGGCGAGGAAGTCGTCGCCAATATGTTTGCGCCGGTCATCAAGGTGCATTGGGAGTCAGTTCATGACTTGGCTGTCCTGGAGCCGACGCTGAACGAGACGATTGGGTGCATGATCGGTCAGTTCCTCAAGGACGTCATGGATTACACCGTTGAAGTGACGGATATGAAGCCGGAATCGGTGGAGGCGATGTTCTTTGGGCACGTCTACATTGCTTTGACGAACGCGCTGCGTGGCTCTAATCCGTTCTCTGATGCTTGCTTGTTGGCTATGGAGTATGGCCGCGAGCGAATCATTAAAGAGAATTGGCGCGAAGTCTTTAATGACGACGATCTTGATGTGGTTTTGGCCAAGATGTTGGAGATTGACAAGATCGAACGATAGTAACGATTACTCGTCACCGAAGAGCGAGGCGTGTTGCTGTGCTGCAATGTTTCTCGTGTGGCCATGCGGCAGCACGGCAATGGGCGAGTGCGTGAGTGAAGTGGCTAATGAAGAGCCGCAAGCACAGTTTGATCGCCGCGTGCTTAATCTTTGGTGAATGGGTAGTAAAAGGCGTCTCTAAACGTGTGTCGGGTGGCGAATGGGGAAGATCTATTCGCCACCCGGAGCGTTGCAGATCAGCTCCGGCGAACTACCCAAAGAGCCTAGAACGCGAGCCCTATATGTTATAGGATCTTCTATAGAGTGAGCTGCCGCCATTCTGAATCATGAGCTGCAATGGAGCAACGATGACGTATTTAGTGAATAATCCTGAAGAATTTGCGGCCGATAGCCTGCGAGGCTTTGTGGCTGCATTTCCCGAGTATGTTCAGCCGGTCCACGGCGGAGTGGTGCGAGCTAGCGCAAGCCCACACGGCGAAGTATCCGTCGTAGTTGGCGGAGGCTCGGGCCATTATCCGGCCTTCGCTGGCTGGGTGGGCAGCGGTATTGCCCACGGTTCCGTATGTGGAAATATCTTTGCCTCCCCGTCGGCCTCGCAAGTAACCTCCGTGGTGCGGGCAGCCGATAATGGTGGGGGAACGCTGCTGTTATTCGGCAACTACGCTGGCGATGTTCTGCACTTTGGCAATGGCGCCCAGCAGCTTCGCGCGGAGGGAATGGACGTTCGTATCGTCCCAATCTCCGACGATATTGCCTCGAATACTCCAGATAAGCACGACGATCGTCGAGGTATTGCCGGTGATCTCTTCGTTGTGAAGGTGGCCGGCGCGGCGGCGGCGGCTGGAAAATCCCTTGACGAGGTAGAAGCACTCGCCCGAAAAGCAAATGCCCGGACGCGAACCTTGGGCGTGGCATTCACCGGATGTACCTTGCCGGGTGCGAGTGAACCACTGTTCACGGTGGAATCGGGAACCTTTGGCTTAGGTCTAGGTATTCATGGCGAGCAGGGGATTTCCAGCCATGAGATGGCCTCTGCTCGAGATATTGCCACCATGTTAGTCGATAAGATATTGGCCGAAGAGCCGGCGCGCGACGAGAACTACGCCGGGCGCGTTGGCGTTTTGGTTAACGGTTTGGGCGCGACGAAGTACGAGGAGCTCTTCGTCCTGTACGGCACGGTGGCACAGCTCCTGGAAGAACGCGGTCTGACGCCGGTTGGTCCAATTGTGGATGAACAAGTGACCAGTTTGGATATGGCTGGAGTCTCCTTGACGCTGTGCTTCCTTGATGAGGAGCTAGAAGAATTGTGGCTTGCCGGTTGCGATACTCCGGCCTTGCGCCGTGGGGTCGTTGAGCACAGCCAACAAAAGCGAGTCGTTCGCGCTGAAGAAGACGAAGAAATTCCCGCAGGATCAGCAGATTCCGCAGCTTTTGCGGAGAAGATTGCCGAAATCCTCGATGTCTTTGAACGCAGTGCCCGCGAGGCTGAGCCGATGTTAGGCAAGATCGATGCGATTGCTGGCGATGGTGACCACGGTCAGGGTATGACCTTAGGAACGACGGCAGCGGCCAAAGCAGCTCGCGAATGTGTGGCGGCTAGCGCCGGTGCGCGCACTCTGCTCGCGCGAGCCGGAGCAGCATGGTCAGAAGGGGCGGGCGGCACCTCCGGAGCTCTGTGGGGCGGCGCATTAGGCCGGATTGCTGTTGGGCTGAGCGATCAAGAGACTCCGAGCCGAGAAGAGATTATTGCTGCGGTGGTTGCTGGCGCGCGCGCTATTCAGGAGATGGGTGGAGCGCAGATCGGGGATAAGACCATGATTGACGCAGTTATTCCGTTCGCTCAAGGGCTAGAAGAACGTGCTAATTCGAGCGCGTCCTTGGCTGATATTTGGCGTGCCGCAGCCCAAGAAGCCACCGATGCGGCTGAGGCGACCGCTGAGATTTTGGCTCGTAAAGGTCGGGCCCGCACTCATGGAGAAGCATCAATCGGCACTCCAGATCCCGGGGCAATCTCCTTTGCCTTGTTGATGTCAGCAGTACCGGATCTTATTGCGGAATAAATCAGCAGATTACGCGCTAGCAAGCACGTCGCCGCCTATCGCGAGCCACTCCCTCGCGCAGAAGAATGTAGTCGCCTGCGGGCGATAGAAAGGAAAAGAATAATGGGATTTCGAGTAGTCGTCGCCAGCGACAATGCTGGATCAGGATACCGCGCAGCGATCAAAGCAGATCTGGAGGCAGATCCACGCATTGATGAAGTGATTGACGTGGGCGTAGACGCCACCGATCCAGAGGCATACCCGCACGTATCGGTGCGCGGTGCACGGTTGATTGCTGAAGGCAAAGCCGATCGTGGCGTATTCGTCTGTGGTACTGGCATGGGCGTGGCCATGGCTGCGAATAAGGTCAAAGGTATTCGCGCGTCAGTGGCACATGATTCTTTCTCAGTAGAGCGTCTTGTGCTGTCCAATAACGCTCAAGTGCTGTGCCTGGGCGAACGGGTGATCGGCAAAGAACTAGCACGTCGCCTGGCCAAGGAGTTCTTCAACTACGAATTCGATGAGTCCTCCGCCTCGGCTGAAAAAGTTCAGGTCATGTGCTCCTACGAGGAGGATTAAGCATGTACTGGGTGGGTACGTCGTGGAAGATGAACGGCACATTGGCTTTCGCTCGCCAATATGCGCAGGCATTGCGCGATGCCCAGTTAGATTTGCCGAACATTCAGCCTTTCATCATCCCGTCGTTTACCGCAATTAACGCCGTGCACGAGATCCTTGGCGAAGATAGTGCGATCCAGTTAGGAGCGCAGAACGCCCATTGGGAGGACGCTGGCGCCTGGACGGGTGAAGTCTCCATGCTCCAAGCCAAGGATGCCGGTGCTCAGCTCATCGAAATGGGCCATTCAGAGCGGCGCGAATTCTTCGGGGAAACCGATAAGACGGTGAATCTGAAAGTCAAAGCTGCATTGGCGCACGGTCTGCGACCGCTGGTGTGCTTTGGAGAGCCGCTGGAGGTGTTCCAGGGCGGAGGGTCGATTGAGTTCATCACTGCGCAGATCGATGCGGCTCTAGACGGGGTTGCTGATACCTCCCAGATTCTGTTGGCTTACGAGCCAATTTGGGCGATTGGTGAGCATGGCCGCGAGCCAGAACCAGAGGATTTAGCAGCCGCCTTTGCTGCTCTCGACGCGCGTTATGGTCAGCGCGTTGCGGCGATCCTGTATGGCGGTTCGGTAAATCATGCGAATAACCAGTGGCTATTGCAGATTGACGGGGTAGGTGGCTTGTTTATCGGTCGATCTGCGTGGAGCGCCGAGGGCTATCTGAAGAATCTGCAACTGGCTGACGAAGTCCTCAATTAATCATCAACATCGGGCACCAACCCTTTCCGTTAAGGGCTGGTGCTGGGCGATGATGTACTACCTCTGGTGCGAACAGAAACCCCTGTTCGCACCAGAGGTATTTTTTAGTGACATTTCGGGTCTATTTTGCCGTGATGGCGTGCTGGGTCTAAGTGCCTAATGTGGTAGGTTAGGAGACAGTCCTAGCATGGAAAAGATGCTGGAAAGACTATTCCTATCAACGATCCCAACGGAGGGAAGATGACGAAGTACGTATATGACTTCACCGAGGGAAATAAGGACCAAAAGGACCTCCTCGGTGGCAAGGGCGCGAACCTGGCAGAGATGACGAATCTCGGGCTGCCAGTTCCTCCCGGATTCACTATCACCACAGAAGCCTGCCGAGTCTATCTCAATGAGGGTGCTAGCCCCGATGAGCTTGGCGTTCAGGTGACGGCTGCAATCCGCGGTGTGGAAGCCAAGATGGGCAAGCGTCTAGGCGATGCGAAGGATCCGCTGTTGATGTCTGTGCGTTCCGGCGCTAAGTTCTCCATGCCAGGCATGATGGAGACTGTTTTGAACATCGGTCTGAATGACAAGTCCGTTCTGGGCTTGGGCGAGCAGTCCGGTGATGAGCGCTTCGCCTGGGATTCGTACCGTCGTCTGATTCAAATGTTCGGCAAGACGGTCATGGATATTGAAGGTGATCTGTTCTCCGATAAGCTCCACAAGCTCCAGGAAGAGAAGGGATACTCCGGAGATCTGGATATGACGACGGAGGATCTGAAGTACCTCGTTGACGAATTCAAGAAGGTCGTCAAGGAAGAGACGGGTCAGGACTTCCCGCAGGATCCGCGCCAGCAGCTCGATATGGCTGTTGAAGCCGTGTTCAACTCCTGGAACACTGACCGCGCGCGCATCTACCGTCGTCGTGAGCACATCCCGAATGATTTGGGCACGGGAGTCAACGTACAGACGATGGTCTTTGGCAATATGGGTGCTGGTTCTGGTACGGGCGTGTGCTTCACCCGCGATCCCTCCACCGGCCGTTCTGGCGTGTACGGTGATTACCTGGAGAACGCCCAAGGTGAGGACGTTGTCGCCGGTATCCGTAATACTTTGCCGCTGTCAGCGCTAGAAGAACTCGATAAGAAGTCGTATGACGAACTGACGGGCATTATGGATCGTTTGGAAACCCATTACCGCGATCTGTGCGATATTGAATTCACGGTTGAACGCGGCAAGTTGTGGATGTTGCAGACCCGTGTGGGTAAGCGTACTGCAGCGGCTGCATTCCGTATCGCCGACCAGCTAGTCAATGAGCGCTTGATTACCCATGACGAGGCAGTCACTCGCGTGACGGGCGATCAGCTAACCTCGCTGCTGTTCCCGCAGTTCGATCCTAAGGCCGATAAGGTGAAAGTTTCCCGCGGTATGCCGGCGTCGCCGGGCGCTGCGGTCGGTGAGATCGTGATGGATAACGAGACGGCTGTGGCGCGTACCCGTGAAGGTCGCAAGGTGATCCTGGTTCGTCGCGAAACCAATCCGGATGATCTGCAGGGCATGGTGGTAGCTGAGGGTATTCTTACCGCTCGCGGCGGCAAGACCTCCCACGCTGCTGTGGTTGCTCGCGGTATGGGGCGTTGCTGCGTAGTCGGTGCTGACGATTTAGTGATTGACGATGTTGCCGGCACGATGAAAGTCAAGTCCACCGGCAAGGAATATGCCGTCGGTGATGTGATCGCTATTGATGGTACGACGGGCGAAATCTTTGAAGGTGATGTTCCGGTGACGGATTCGCCGGTGACGACTTTCCTCGCTGAGGGGCTGGAGGCAGGCTTAGCTGCCGCTGACTCCGATGATGCTCGCGAGCTGGTCAACGCGGTTAACAACATCATGAAGCACGCAGATGAGAAGCGTCGGATGCGGGTGCGGGCAAATGCGGATAATCCAGAGGATGCCGAGCTGGCACGTAAATTCGATGCGGAAGGCATTGGCTTGTGCCGCACCGAGCACATGTTCTTGGGCGATCGCCGCAAGCTCATCGAAGCGATGATTTTGGCCAAGGATGAGGCTGCTCAGGCTCAGGCACTTGACGCGCTACTGCCGCTGCAGCGGGATGATTTCGTCGGCATCTTTGGCGCAATGGATGGTTTGCCAGTTACCGTTCGACTGATTGATCCGCCGTTGCACGAGTTCTTGCCGGATCTGACGAAGCTGTCCGTGGAATTGGCTCGTAAGGAAGCTGCTGGCGAGGAGATCAGCGAGTCCGAGCGGGAGATTCTTGCCGCTGTGTTGTCGCATCACGAGCAGAACCCGATGTTGGGTCTGCGTGGCGTGCGCCTCGGTTTGAAGATCCCAGGCTTGATTAAGCTGCAGGTTCGAGCGATTGCGGAAGCCTGCGTATTGCTGAAGAAGGAAGGCAAGGATCCGCGTCCGGAGATTATGGTTCCGCTTATCGGTGGCGTGCGTGAAATGCAGATCGTTCGCGATTTGGCCTTGGACGTCATCAAGGAGGTTTCCGAGGAATCTGGTATCAGCTTGGATCTGCCCATTGGCAATATGATCGAGCTTCCGCGTGCGGCTATCTCGGCCGATACGATTGCTGCGGAGTCTGACTTCTTCTCCTTCGGCACGAATGATTTGACCCAGACGACCTGGGGATTCTCGCGTGACGATGTGGAAGGGACGTTCTTCAACGAGTACTTCGATTACGGCGTCTTTGGTATCTCCCCCTTTGAGTCAATTGACGTTGGTGGCGTTGGTGCGTTGGTGGATATGGGCGTACAGCGTGGTCGCTACACGAAGCCTGATCTGAAGATGGGCGTATGTGGAGAGCACGGTGGCGATCCGGCGTCGATCCATTTCTTTGAAAAGATTGGCTTGAACTACGTTTCCTGTTCGCCGTTCCGCGTTCCGGTTGCTCGCTTGGAAGCTGGTCGTGCTGCGATTGAAAACGAGACAACCTACGAGCGTAAGTTTGAAACGAAGCTCTAAGGCGTCAACTGCGAAGCGATAACTAGCTATCGGCTGGTATCCCTTTAGGGTATATGTGCCCTAGTAGATACCGGAATGGCTAGGTAGAGCACTCACGTACCTCAGGTGCGCACAATAAAACGAGATGTGCGCACCTGAGGTACGTACATTTTTGGCTATTCGCATTTCCTGATTTCTGGCGTGTATCTGTGACTCGCCTGGGAGCAGGGGAAATAGTTGTCACGCTATTGGCGTACAACGGATATTTGCGGTGGGCGACACCCGCTGATCTGGCTCGTTATGCGCCATAGCACCCACAGATACAACTGCGGGATGAAAAGAGCGCCGTAGAGCTGAGGACGCCCTTATAAGATGTCAGGTAACCTAGGAGACGGAAGGGAGAGAACGTGGGGGTCTTCGCATTGAAGAACGGGCGGCTGGTTGCTGCTCCGGTTGCTGCTACACATGAAGTGAGCGACGATGTGTTGCGCGCGGTTCGTGCCCAAGCGCTTGACTTTTTAGAGCGTCCCTTATTCCCTGTGACGTGGGAAAACGATGCCTCCCAGTCTCTTATCGCGATTGATCCGACGGGAAATGTGGTCACTGTCGAAGTCATGCGGATCTTGACGGCGGATTCTTTCGTCAGTGCGTTAGCCCGAGCAGGGCGTCATGCCGAATTAACTCGCGGAGCGTTGGCTCGCATGTATCCGGCCGGCGAGGAGAGCTTTTCTACCGATTACGCTACGTTCATTGATAGTGCGCCACCGCAAACGCGTCGAGGTCCACGGTTAATTGTTTTTGCTGTGGAGGCTGAGCCAAGTGTTCATCGGCCATTAATTGCCCTGCGTGGAGTCGGAGTTGACGCCTGGCGCATCGTTATCCATGACGGAATCAACGGTTTACTCGTCGAGATCTCTGAGAATTTTGATACTCGGGGAATGTTGGCTGCTCCGAGCCATCGTCACGTCATTGAATCTGCTGAGTCTGAGGAGGCGACGATGAAAGAACGTCGTTTCGGTATGCGCCGCCGTCGCAGCGTAGCTCGCCAAGCAGATACTGTTGATTCGCAAAGTTCTGGGTATTCGCATCAGGTGGCAGCGCACGCCCCGATTAGTGCTACTGATGATCCGCCAGCGGTACCGGAGTCAGCAAAGGCGGCGGCCACTGTCACTGCGGATGTCACCCCAGAAAGCGTGAGGTCTGGCTCCACGCCACCAGCTCCAAGCCGTGAAAGGCTGCTGGAGGAGCAGGCGCACATATACGCTCAGCCGGCGGGTAATGTTTCAGGACGTGACTCAGCTCGGCGATATGAGACGCAGCCGGAGTCAGAATCGGGTGCTACTTCGTCGGTATCGCGTAGCGTTAATGAGGGCACCGCACAAGATGAACGCGTTGCACACAGAAGCGCTACGCCTTTAGCTTCGCGGCATGATCGCGTCTCGGTGGAAACTCCGAGAGCACAGAGCCACCAGGAGGCAGCGGAATCTCAGGCTTGGAATATTACCGGATGGGCTCATCCTCGAACTGCGTATCATCCGGTACAGCCCAATAACAGTCGGGAAGAGTCCGAGGATTCCCAGGTTATTTCGCGCTCGGGAGCGGATATTCTCTCTGGGGAAGAGATACCTGCGCGTGATATTGGGCCGACGCTGTACGATCGGCTCGCGGCGGAAGCGCGCCGAGTAGAGCAGCGGCTATGGGATATGAGTGCGCCGCCAGCACATGATGAAGCGCTGATTTATTCGGAACGCTCTTCCTCCGATGCGTCGAGTCAAGCGGTTGCGGATGCGGCTTTGCGTTCCGATAGGTGGCGTCCCGATCTGTATCACCGCTCAGGGCAGCAAAACGATGCTCGCGCAATGAAACAGGGGGCTTCCAGAACTGAGTCGCATACAGGTGTCTCCCCGATTCCGCTGGGTGTATCGGATCGTGGGGTGCAAGCGGATGTGGCTTCGGTTTCGCACAATGCGGCAACCTCTGCCAGCACTCCTGAAGCGCGTGGTGCCGATAGTTCCCCGTCAGCAGCTAAAACAATAGGCGCGATGCCGCCGCCCGCTGGTCAACGCGGTGCTAACACCCCTGTATCTGCTGATCCTCGATTGGTTCGGATTGCTCGAGAGATGGGAGCAGTCAATATTTCGTGGCGTTCTCGGCGTAAACGTTCTCGACTCAATGCCACCCTGCGTGCTGATGGTCTGATTGAGATTGCTGGGGTGGGGATTTTCGCTGATCCTACCCAGGCTGCGCGGCAAGCCTCGGGGTGTGAGACTGCAGATGGGTGGCGGTTGTGGCATCTGCCAGATGGTCGATGCTTAGGAGAGGCGTAACCCGCGTTCTGCTGGAATGTATTGTGTAGCAGATCGCACTGCCGATGTGAATGGCATTGGCCGTCGGCATAACTGGCACTACGGCATGGCTGCTGGTGCGTGGTGGCTCCTCCGGTGCGTTATGGATCGCGTTGTAGTACGCCGGCGAGCAGGGCGCGCCTTGCCTATATCGGCTAGTTTGGCTTATTGTTTCGTTCCTTTGGGCATGTCACATTGCTATAGCCAATGCCTCAGGTGATATGTTCTATTTTTCGCTATCCTCGGCAGATTGTTCGAGCTGAGCGGAGTCGGCGATCTGGTTATCCAGAAACTCACGCAAAATATTCCCCACTTGGTCGTTTTCGATCAGGAATCCGTCGTGCCCGTATTGAGATCTGACTGTGGCAAAAGTCGTTGGGCCGGAAAGGGAACGTGCGAGAGCGGCGACGTCTCGCGGATAAAAGAGCCGATCTGTATCTACAGCGACAACTAATGCCGGCATAGCCAATGAGTTTAAGACGGCGCGAGTGCCCCCACGTCCCCGCCCAATATCGTGTGTTATCCAGGCTTGGGTGATAGCGATATAAGAATTGGCGTCGAAACGTCGGGCAAGTTTATCCCCGTGATGTTCCAAATATGATACGACGCTGTAGCGCCCGCCATTGAGCGGATCTTCGTTCCCTTGGGGGATCCGACCGAAGCGGTGCTCCAATTCGGTATCGCAACGGTAGGTGATATGGGCGAGTTCGCGAGCAAGCCCTAATCCGCGGTGGGGTCCATATCCGTCAGGAGCGGTGTAGTAGTTACCTGAATGGAAGTGCGGGTCAAGTTGGATTGCGGCAATCTGGCTGTGCCCGTAGGCGATCTGTTCTGCGCTGGTGGCAGCGGCAGAGACGAGAACCGCGATAGCGCGAAGGCGATTTGGATATGACGCGGCCCATTCCATGACGCGATTTCCACCGAAAGAGGCGCCGGCAACGAGCGCCCACTGTGTAATGCCTAATGCGTCGGCAAGGCGTGCTTCTGCCGCACACATATCACGAATAGTTAACTCAGGAAATCGTGATCCCCAGGGTTTTCCGTCTGGCGCGGCAGAGGAGGGCCCGGTTGATCCCTGGCAACCGCCTAATACGTTGGGGCATACCACGAACCAGCGGTTAGTATCGAGGGCTTTTCCTGGGCCGACGATATCCGCCCACCAGCCGCTACTACCGTTACGAGATGTGGCATGGGAATCGCCGGTGAGGGCGTGGCAGAGCAGGATTGCATTGGATCCGTCGGGGGCAAGCGTCCCCCAGGTTTCGTAGGCGAGTTGGATCTGTGGCAGGACCCCGCCGCGCTCTAACGGGAGATCACCGAGGGATTGAAACTGCCGCTCGCCAGGGGGATCGCCCGTGCGCCATGCGCCTGTTGCTGGTATTGGGGCAGTGGAATCCGCAGGTCGATAGCCGACGTCGTAATCGGCAACGGGTGCGGCGTCAGTAACTGGAGTGAGTGGCGGATAGCCGACGAGGTAGGGCGGATGTGGGTATGGAGTATGTGGGGAAGTCATGCTGTTCTCTCAGGTTGTTCGTATTTGATGCGATGTGGTTGGCACGGGCGGCATCGTTAGGCGGATGCGCGCCCGCACAGCATTCGTTCCCCGTATCGCGTCATGCGTATGAGCATAGAGAGTGTGTGCGGAAAAAGTAAAGGGGGATCAGGTGGTGGACGTTGTGGGCGGGAGGGTGCGCTGGGTGCGATGAGCTGGGAAAGTGAATGAGCGGGAAGTGAGTAGGTGGGAGAGTGAGATAGCCGCGAAAGGTGGCGGGTGTGAACAAGGGCAGGGTTTTCGGGGTGTGACGGCGAAATGCGGGATTGGGAAGGTGTAGCGGGGTAGGGCATAGGGTGCTGGTGCGTTTGCGGGTGAACAGTGGAAGGCGTGTTCGGGCGGGGAAGGAATCTGTGCGCAGTTAAGTCAGCTTCCTTGTTGTGTGTTCTCCTATGCATAAACGCAGTCAACGGTGTGCTGTGTGGTGATACCTGGATGAAACTAGAGGATTTGTCGGGATATTGCGGCAGAATCATCTATGCGGCGCGTGAATGATGTTACAGATGTGAAGATTGTTTCGGTTGGTTCCAAAGAAAATGCTGTGAATTTTGTTTCAGGTGTTTCTTTTTGTAACAATCTGTTATACGGTCTGTAGAGGAAGAAAGTCGTCTGTCAAGGCGACACGCCAATCCCTGGGAGGTATCTGTGACTTGGATTCGTAAGTCACTGACGGTGTTAAGCGTCGCCGCATTGAGTGCTACTGCATTTGCGCCGGCGTATGCAGCCCCAGTTTCCGATGATGACATTAACTCCGCGTACCAGCAGCAAGAAGCAACGTCGCATACGCTTGCCGGTCTGGAACTTGAAGTGACGCAGCTTGCCACAAAATCCAACGAATTAGCCGCAAAAGCAGCCGATGCGCAAAAAGCGGCACTGAATGCGCAAGCCGCAATGGAAGTCTCGATCAACTCCGCGATTGTCGCCCAGGAGAAGGCGAATAAAGCTGACGCCGACCTGCAAGTGGTACGCCGTCAGCTTGGCTCTGTCTCCCAGGTGATGTATCAACAGTCTGCGGGTGAGATCACCCAGTCCTACTATCTCTTCGGTGCAGATTCTGTCGAAGAAGCCAATAAGCGTTCGAAAGCCTATGGAACGGTGGCCACCCAGGTCGATTCCAAAGTCCAGCGGTTCAAAGCCCTGGAAGAAGTTGCTCGTGTCATGCATAACGAAGCCGATGCGGCCGCACAAGCGCAAGCTAAGGCGGCAGCGGCAGTGCAAAGTGCAGCAGATGCTGCCCAGAAAGCTGTGGACGAACAACAGGCACAGATCGCGGCGGCAAACAAACGCCGTGAGGAGATTGCAGCAGAACTTGCTACCCAACGCGGAACGACGGTTGAGCTTGAACGTCAGCGCTTAGCTGATTTGGAGACGACTCGTAAAGCCAAAGCCGATTCTGCGGCGGCGCTCGTCCTCGCACAAGCAAATTTGGCGAACCAGCAGCGGGTCGTGGGAGATGTGGATAGCGCCCTAGCAAAAGCGAAAGCTGATCTTGCGGCAGCCACTGCGGCGTATAACGTCGCCTTGGAGGATGCCAATCGGCTAGCTGGTGTTGCAGCAAATGCCTCCGGCCCAACGAAGAACGTCAAAGACCGTGCGGCGGCAGAATCCTCCCAATACGCGCAACAGTTGGCTGCTCAAGTTCAGTCATACACGGCACAGGTCGCTGATCTAGAGAATCAGAAGCGGATTGCAGATGAGCGTGCGGAAGCTCAACGGATCGCCACGGAGCGTGCGGAAGCAGAACGTCGCGCCCAAGAAGCAGCAAATCAGGCAGCTCGCGAACAGGCACAGCGGGAAGCCGCAGAGCGGGCGCAGGCTGAAGCCGCGGCGCAGGCCCGTGCTGAGGAAGCGGCACGCGAGGCAGCGAACCAGAATATTCCTGCAGCTCCAGCCCCAGCCCCTGCTCCGAGCCCCAATCCGGTTGCTCCGGCCCCTGCTAACCCCAATGGAAACGCCATTATTTCGTATGCTCGTCAATTCATTGGCTCGCCCTATGTGTGGGGCGGCGTGAGCCCGAACGGCTGGGACTGCGTAGGTTTCGTGTGGTTCGTATATCAGCACTTCGGTATCACTACGCCGCGGGCTACCGGCCAAAGCGTCTGGACGTATTGGGGAGATTATCGTCAGGTATCCCCGGCGGAGGCGCGACCAGGCGATGTGTTGTGGTGGCCTGGGCACGTCGGGCTCTATACCGGCAATGGTATGCATGTAGCTGCCTGGAATCCCTCAATGGGCACTCAAGAACGCGCAGTGTGGGGATCGCCCATTTACCTACGAATTGAAGGTTAAAGTCAGTACATTATATACCGATATGGTGGTCTTGCTCCGGTTTGGGGTGAGGCCACCATATTGGTTTATCTAGATGAAACAAGACGATACGGCCGGCAAATGTGCAGTTTTCCGAAGCTGCCTGGTGGGAGGGAAAAAGAGAAACGGCGTTACTTGGAGAAGATGGGTGATCGGTGTTATTCCAGAAATCGGCGCAGAAAGAGCCTAAGCATCGGTGCCGCTTGAGGAGCGGGATCCTAAGAATCATTGCCACCTAGAGGTGGTGCGGAGGCGTTTCCAAGGAGTTTCGGCCGATATACATAGGGCAGAGCACGGCGGATCCGTCGCGATCAATGTAGTAAATGAATGTAGTAAACAGAATGGGCAGGCGGCAGAAACGACGGAAAATGGAAAATGCGGTAGAAAACAAGAGTGATTCGGCAAAACAAGAGTAACTCGGCAAAACAAGAGGGGCACGAGATCATCCGCGCCCCTCATCTCACGTTCATGTGTAGCCGTTATTAGTGCTACGCAAGTCCGTGTGGATTTTCTTCGTAGTATCCCGATTCGTGTGCCCGCTGGAAAGACTTACTAATTTCTTTCTCGGCTTCCTCGCGGCCAGCCCAGTAGGCGCCTTCAACAGACTTACCGGGTTCAAGATCCTTATACACCTCGAAGAAATGCTGGATTTCGAGACGGTGAAACTCAGAAATATCTTCCAGCTCGGTACGCCACGAGGCGCGCTGATCGCCCACCGGAACGCATACGACCTTATCGTCACCGCCAGCTTCATCCTTCATGCGGAACATTCCCAAAGCACGGCAACGAATGACGCAGCCAGGGAAAGTCGGCTCGTCAAGCAAGACGAGAGCGTCAAGCGGATCGCCGTCCTCGCCGAGAGTCCCGTCAATGAAACCATAATCATCGGGATAACGCGTCGAGGTAAAAAGCATACGATCCAAGCGGATACGACCCGTTTTGTGGTCTACTTCGTACTTATTGCGATTACCCTTGGGAATCTCGATTGTGACGTCGAATTCCATCTATATCTCCTCACGCGCAGATCAATCTGCCCTCATTGTATCGACGTTTAGCCCCGCATGTGCGCTGAGCACCCCGCAGAACAGAAATTATCGGATTGGCAGCGGAAAGACGGAGCAATTTTTCTGGTACGCACTGATCGGATCAGGCATTAGCCGGATATGATGAGAACGTGTGGAAGAAAATCGTAACTGTCATCCTGGTATTGCTCGCCGGAGGATATATCTTCGCCGATGCGTGGGATCTTGTGCCAGGTTTTCTGACCACCGCTCCGGAAAAGGATGCTCCGCTGCCTCCGCCTACCTCCAGATATATTGGCGCCGCTCCCGAGATAACACCTATTACTGGCCATCTGCCCAACAGTGCGTGCGTCAATCAGCAGATCACGAAACTCGCTACGGATCCCCGCAATACCGGAACAACCTCAGTTATCATCTTTGATCCCGATACGGGTGAGGTGATCGGGCAACGCGATCCGCAGCGGGCAGCTATTCCAGCTTCCAATATGAAACTTTTAACAGCGGCAGCGGCACTGACGGCGCTTGGGCCACAGACGAGGCTTTCCACAACCACCCTCGTCGATGGCAATACGCTGTATCTGCGCGGTGGCGGGGATGTGCTGCTCGGTGCGGGAGAAAATGCGGAAACGGCAATCCGCGGTCGAGCTGGATTAGCTACCTTGGCACGTGAGACAGCCACGCAGTTACGATCCAGCAAGATAGCGGTGAGCCATATAGCGGTTGATTCTTCTCTATTTGCTGAACCGACGTATCATCCCGACGTTATCGGAACGGACCGAGAATACATTATGGAGCTGCGCCCGATCGCTATTGATCGTGGAAGCGGGCAGACGGGTTTTATGCCGAATCCGGATGTGACAGCCGCACAGACCTTCCGTGACTTATTGGCCGCACAGGGCATACCTCTCGATGAGCCACAACGTGCGATCACCCCGCCGTCGGCTCGGGAATTAGCGCACGTGCAATCCGCTCCGATTCGCGATTTAGTTGATGTGATGTTAGTCGAATCGGATAATTCGATTGCCGAGGTATTGGGTCATCTCCTCGCCCATCACGTAGGAGAACCTGCGACCTTTGCTGGTGGCGCAGCCGCTGTTCGCACGATTCTCACGGGCATTGGAATCAATATGGCGAATGTGGAGCTCTCCGATGCCTCTGGTCTATCTATATCGAATCGGGTAACAGCTACGGCAATTGCCGATGTTTTGCGTCAGACCTGGGAATGTGATTCCTGCCCGCTAGCGGCTATTCCTGCAGGTTTGCCGGTAGCTGCTTTAGACGGCACGCTCTGGAATCGGTTTGATAATTCGGCATTACGTGGAATACTGCGGGCCAAAACCGGCACCCTGATTCAGGCGATTTCGCTCTCCGGATATTTGCGCAACGCGAGTGACGCACCCCTGGGATTCGTTATTTTGATTGATAATCTGCAGGAAGGAACCGCTCCAGATACGCGAGTTTTGCAAGATGAGTTCTTGGACGGTATTGCCGCCTGTCCGGCTTCGTGAACTACGCTAGATTCATGGCCCTCAATCCGACACGTATTGCCCGCGTTGTACGGGCTGCGGTTCCAGCAGGAGCGCGGATCCCAAGCTCTCAGGCTCGCGCAGTAGTTAACGATATTCGCCGGCAGGCGGGAGCTGCTGTGGATATTGTGGGCGAGATAACCCAGCTCGGGCAGGTTCCGTCGGTACACAACATTCCGGTGTTTATCCTTGATCGCGCTAACTGGGCCAAACTAGCTAGCGAATCTGTGGCCAATATGTTGACCACAGCGCGTATATCGAATACCGAACTAGCGATAGCTTTCGCGGTCATGGCCCCGCGGTTACTTGGGCAGTACGATCCCTATACCGACGCTGGGCGATTAATCTTCCTCGCTCCCAATATTGAGCGGTTTCAGCGGGCGTTTCAGCTCAATCAATCAGATGTGTGCCTCTGGGCAGCCGTCCATGAAATGACGCACGCCTACCAGTTCGCGGTTGCGCCCTGGCTGGCGCCAATGATTGCACACTACACTCAACAGATCATTGAATCTGCGCATGATGAGCAGATAATTGAGCAGGCCATGACGGCTATGTCGGTCTTAGAGGGGCATGCAGAATATGTGATGAATCGAGTGCCCCATCGGCAATTGCCCAGCCGCGATCGGATTATTCGTGCGATGTCGGCGCGCCGCTCTGCTCGCACTCCGATGCTCTCTCGGGTGATGCGCCTCTTAGGTTTTGAAAATAAAACGCAGCAGTACATTTCCGGGGAGCGTTTTGTGGCGGGGGTTATCCAAAAAGCTGGCATGGATACCTTCAATATGTTGTGGAACAGTGCCGATCACATGCCGACGGCTGCCGAGCTAGCAGATCCGGCTTTGTGGATAGAGCGTATGAGCTGATGTCTTTCCCTCATCCTGCGGTAACTGCGGCCCGCCACGCCATGCGGGCCACGCTAGACGATGTGGCACTGGCACACGCTCCGGCTGTGATCGTTGCCGTCTCAGGTGGCTCGGATTCTATGGCTTTAGCGGCAGTGGCACAGTGGGCACTGGCAGATCAACGCGAGGTCATTGGGGTGGTGATTGACCACGGGATTCGCCCAGGTTCAGATCGCGAAGCGCGTGCAGTGGATCAGTTTCTATACCGGAAATTAGGCTCATCTGTGCTAGCGCAAGTGGAGATCAGCGGGGCAGACGGGCCAGAGGGAAACGCTCGGCACGCCCGCTACCGGCGGCTAGCGCAGATCGCGCGTGCTGGAGCAGCCATGCTGGAACACTCCCAGCCGTTACCAGTATTTTTAGGGCACACCGCAAACGATCAGGCAGAGAGCGTACTTCTGGGGTTATCTCAGGGATCAGGGCCACGATCAATGGCAGGAATGCGCCGAATTGGCCCGCTACCCGGGCATCCCGATGTGTTGGCAGTGCGTCCGTTCTTGGATATTGAGCGGGAGAGTTTGCGAACTGTGTGCCGCGAGCTGGATATGCCTTGGATAGATGATCCCTCGAATGAGTTGGATGGGCCGTGGCGCTGTGCGGATGGCTCCCCGCTGCGGCGTAATGCGATTCGTCATCAACTTATGCCGGTATTAGATGAGGTTCTTGGGCCAGGCGTTATTTCTGCCCTGACGCGCTCTGCTCGCATGATGCGCGACGATGATGACGCGTTGACGGAAGCCGCTTGGCATGCGGGGGAGCAATGCGTCACGGAAAGCGATGAAGGAATCGTTGTGGATTGTCACCGCTTGGCGGGGTACCACAGGGCGTTGCGCACTCGGGTATTACGGCAGGCCGCCGTGCGCGGCGGGGTGCGAGCCAGAGAGCTTATTTTTTGGCACGTGGATGCACTTGATAAAGTCATCATGGGGCATGACAACAAGCTCCGCATCGATCTTCCAGGTAGCTATGCCTGGCGGGAGAATAACCAGCTATATTTTGGACACCATCCGCGGAGGAACCATGAAATATGAAGATTGCGCTGACGATCTCGTCCGAGTAGTCCTTGAGGAAGAGCAAATCAAAGCCCGTCTCGTTGAGATGGGACAACAGATCAGTGATGACTACCGGGGCGAGCCGCTGTTGCTCGTTGGTGTGCTGCGCGGTGCGGCGATGGTTATGGCTGATTTATCGCGGGAGATTTCGATTCCGCTGCACATGGATTGGATGGCAGTATCGTCTTACGGTGCGTCCACTAAATCCTCAGGTGTGGTGCGGATTTTGAAGGATCTGGATACCGAGATCGCTGGTCTTAACGTCTTGATCGTCGAAGATATTATTGATTCCGGCTTGACCTTGGATTGGTTGAAGCAGAACTTGGAGAGTCGGGGGCCAAAGTCGGTGCGCATTGCAACCCTGTTGCGCAAGCCGGATGCGGCTAAGGTCGATGTCAAGGTTGATTACGTCGGCTTTGATATTCCGAATGAATTTGTTGTGGGATACGGTCTGGATTATGCGGAAGATTATCGGCATTTGCCTTTCGTAGCGACCCTCGCCCCGCATGTATATGGAGGCTAATTCTCAATGAGTGACCAGAAACGGCGCATCCTGGAGGAATTTAACCGGAAAGGGCGGCGGAATCACCGCAAGAATCAAGGTGATCGAATGAAGCCGGATACGCAACAGCGTCCAGATCAAAAGGATTCGGAGCTGTGGGGTGTCACGCGCCGTGACGCACAATCAGAGCGAAAACTCGGTGGGGGCGATTCCGATTCGACGCCACCGAAAAAGCTGCGCGTGAAAATCGGGTATCTTCTGGCGCTTGCTGTTGCGGTGGCAGTAGGGGTATTCCTGTTTTTGCGTCCGGAGGGTTTTACCGACGTAAAGACCTCTGAGGGTTTTACTATTTTGCAAAAGCAAGCCATTGAGCATATTGAAGTTACCGATGGCTCGCAGATTGTGCGAATCTGGTTGGAAAAGGATTATCGGCCGACCTCGCTAGAGGGTGACGAACTAGATCCGACCGATCAGGTCCAGTTCCAGTACCTCGATTCTCAGGCGGATTACGTCGCTAAGTTAGTATCGCAGGCAAAGACGAAAGACGGCTATAACTCGATCGTTCCGCAGGAATCCATCGTGTGGTCCGTCATGTCGCTGCTGCTTCCGATTATTTTGATCGTGGCAGCTTTCTTGTGGTTACTTCCGCGAATTCAAGACTCCATGAGTCAATTCGGCAAAATTAAGCGCAATGGGTTTGAATCGGCGGTATCTCACGTCACGTTTGACGATGTTGCGGGTGCTGATGAAGCCGTTGAAGAGCTGCGAGAAATTAAAGAGTTCATCGAGAACCCGAAGAAGTTTTACGCGATGGGCGCCAAGATTCCCAAGGGCGTTTTGCTGTATGGCCCGCCGGGAACAGGCAAGACCTTGCTTGCCCGCGCGGTTGCTGGGGAAGCCGGTGTGCCGTTCTTCCATATCTCGGCCTCAGAGTTCGTTGAGATGTTCGTCGGTGTGGGTGCCTCGCGGGTGCGTGATTTGTTTGCGAAAGCGAAGAAGGTTGCTCCGGCGATTATCTTCGTCGATGAGATTGACGCGGTTGGGCGCAATCGCGGTATCGGTATCGGCGGCGGAAATGACGAGCGGGAACAGACGCTTAACCAGTTGCTCGTCGAGATGGACGGCTTTGATGAACACTCAAATGTGATCGTTATTGCGGCAACGAACCGTCCAGATGTTCTCGATTCGGCACTGTTGCGCCCTGGGCGTTTTGACCGTCAGATTGGTGTGGATGCGCCAGATCTGACGGGGCGGGAACGCATTTTGCAGGTTCACGCTGACGGCAAACCGTTGGCGGAGGAAGTATCGCTGTCGAGTATCGCACGTCGTACCCCGGGATTCTCCGGTGCGGATCTGGCGAATCTGCTCAATGAGGCTGCTTTATTGGCAGCTCGTCGGGGGCATCCGGCGATTGGGGAAACTGATGTCGATGAGGCGATCGATCGACTCATTGCTGGCCCACAGCGGCGCACCCGCGTCATGAACGCGAAAGAGAAGCAAATGACGGCCTATCATGAGGCCGGGCATGCCGTAGCTGCCGCAGCTCTCAACCACACTGATCCGGTAACTAAGGTGACGATTTTGCCGCGCGGTCGCGCTTTGGGATACACGATGGTTATGCCGACGGAAGATCGCTACTCTACCTCCCGCAATCAGTTGCTTGACCAGCTCGTCTACGCGATGGGTGGGCGAACCGCTGAGGAGATCGTATTCCATGATCCATCGACTGGCGCAGCTAACGATATTCAAAAGGCAACGAATATCGCCCGCAAGATGGTTACCGAGTACGGCATGTCAGATCGAGTTGGTCCGGTTCGACTGACTCCTGATGAGGCCGATCCGATGAGTGGAATGGGCGGCGGCGGTGCGCGGGACCACTCTGATTCTTTGGCCTGCACCGTCGATGAGGAAGTCCGTCAATTAATGGATGTCGCCGCACAAGAGGCCTGGCAAATCATGATGGATAACCGCCATGTACTTGACCGATTGACCTCCGAACTACTGGAACACGAAACCGTGTTGGAAGATCGGTTGCGCGAGATCTTTTCCGATATTGTGAAAGCTCCTTCACGGGAACTGTGGTTGAGTTCGCCCAACCGCCCAGTTTCCACTGATCCGCCGGTGCCTTTCCCGCAGGAACAACAATGACCTACGATGCGGCGGGCGTTGCCCAAGCTATTCGCGATTTGTTGCGCGCTATTGGTGAAGATCCGCAGCGTGAGGGCTTGCGAGAGACGCCGGAGCGGATCGCCCGTTCCTATGCGGAGATCTTTGCGGGATTGCAGGATGATCCCCGCCAGCACATGCGCCGCACGTTCGACGTCGGGCATCAAGAGTTGGTACTCGTGCGAGATATTGCGCTGTATTCCATGTGTGAACACCATCTGTTGCCATTCCACGGATATGCCCATGTGGGCTATATTCCTGGGGCGGATGGGCGTGTGGTGGGTCTGTCGAAGTTGGCGCGGTTGGTTGAGGGATATGCGCGTCGTCCACAGGTGCAAGAGCGGCTGACGGGGCAGATTGCCGATGCCTTATCTGAGGAACTCGACGCGGCGGGCGTGATAGTGGTGGTATGTGCGGAGCATTTATGCATGTCAATGCGTGGTGTGCGCAAACCAGGAGCGAGCACATTGACCTCAGCAGTACGTGGAGTTTTGAATGATCCGGCTGCGCGAGCACAAGCAATGCAGCTCATTATGCCAGCAGGAGGCCCGCGATGAAGATTATGGGCATTGTGAACGTCACGCCGGATTCATTTTCTGACGGCGGGAAATTCGCCAGCGTTGACGCAGCTATCGCTCATGCCCAAGAGCTACTAGCCGCAGGTGCGCATGTGATCGATATTGGCGGTGAATCCACCCGCCCTGGGGCGCAGCCGGTTGATCCGGTGGAAGAGTGGCGGCGCATTGGTCCAGTTGTGCAGGCATTGGCGGGGCACTGCCAGGTTTCTGTAGATACGTATCATTCCCAGACGGCGTATGCGGCGATCCAGGCCGGAGCGGCGATCATTAATGACGTTACCGGCGGGCTGGGAGATGAGCGCATGTTTGATGTGGTGGCAGATAGCGAATGTGATTACATCTT
Organism: Trueperella sp. LYQ141; assembly: GCF_046599555.1. Taxonomy (NCBI): domain Bacteria; kingdom Bacillati; phylum Actinomycetota; class Actinomycetes; order Actinomycetales; family Actinomycetaceae; genus Trueperella; species Trueperella sp. LYQ141. The sequence continues at coordinate 83,458 of NZ_JBKIWQ010000005.1, forward strand.
GCAGCACACCCGCTCTGACTCTCGCACGATGGCGCAATATGCTCATTATGGTGACGTTGTTGCTGAGGTTCGCAGCGAGCTGGCACGTCAGCGCGATTATGCGGTGGAATCAGGAATTGCCCCCGAACGAATTATCCTCGATCCAGGCTTGGGTTTTGCCAAAGACAGCGCACAGACCTGGGAGGTTATGCGCAAAGTGGCAGATTTCGTCGGTCAGGGGCATCGCGTGCTTATTGGGCAGTCGCGCAAACGTTTCCTTGCCGATGTAACCGTCGGTGACGAACGCGATGTGGCAACTGCGGTGTTGTCGATTGTCTGTGCTCAGCGTGGGGTATGGGCAGTGCGAGTGCATAACGTGGCGGCGACGGTGACAGCTCTGCAAAGCTGGAAGGAAAGCCAATGAATTTGTCGTCTTTCGATTTCGGGGCACAAGACGTCATAACCTTGCGGGGGTTGCGGGCTACGGGGCGCCACGGGGTTTTTCCGGAGGAACATCAGCACGAGCAAGAATTCGTTGTTGATTTAGAGATGCGCGTAGATACCCGACGGGCGGGTCATACGGATGACCTGGCTGACACCATATCGTATGCGGATATTGCGCAGGCATGTGTGGAGGTCATTAGCGGGGAACATTGCGATCTTATTGAGACGATTGCTGAGCGCATTGCGGCGCGCGTATTTGAATTTCCGGTTCGCAGTGTGCGCGTGAGTGTTCACAAGCCGCAGGCTCCTATCCCGCATGAATTCTCCGATGTTTTTGTGACGATTTCTCGAACGAATCCCATGTGGGAACGTGGCGGGCGAATCGCAGTGATTTCTTTAGGCTCTAATCTGGGGCAGAGCGCCTGGGAATTAGATACTGCGGTGACCGAGCTAGGGGAGATTGGCGATGTCTTAGCCTATTCGCCAATCTATCGCAGTGCGCCGGTATTGGCGCCAGGGCAGGATCCGCAGCCGGATTATCTCAATGCGATTGTGCTGTTGCGTACTGAACTATCTCCAGCGGAAGTGCTGCATGCGCTATTGGAGATAGAGGCGGAGCATGGTCGTGTTCGCACGGGAAAGTGGCAGCCGAGAACTCTTGATCTGGATATGATCTCGATGGGAGAGCTGCGGATTTCCACAGCGGAGCTCACTTTGCCCCATCCGCGAGCTAGCCAGCGGCGTTTTGTACTGCAGCCGTGGCTGGATGTTGACCCTGACGCACATCTGGATGGAGTGCGGGTGGCGGATTTGTTGGAGGCAGTGAGCGATCAGCCGCTTGCGCGCTGGATGGATTCAGATGCGTAAGCAGCTCGCGCCTACCTCTATCCTCATGCTCATTGCTGTGGGAGTAGTGAGTGCGGTGAGCGTGGCGGTGCTCGTCCATCTGTTTGTTAGCCGAGGGAGCACGGTGTATGCCATTCCCGTCTATGCAGTTGGCATACCGTTGTGTATCGCTGTTGTGACCTTGTGGCAGGCGTGGTTGGTTCGTGGCTATGTTGCCGGGAAACGGAACATTAATCCGCTCCATGCAGCCCGTATTTGGATTTTGACGCAGGCGGTATCCCGAGTGGGAAGTATTCTCACTGGCGGTTCGCTGGGGGTTGCCGTCGGATACTTCTTATCTGGGCCGACGTCCTTTCTTCGGGTAAATGCGCGGCATGCTGTGATTGCTGGTATCGGGGCATTTGTGATGGCGGTAGCTGGGGTAGTGGCTGAGCGTTGGTGTATATCTGACGATTCTGCCGGGCTATCGTCGCCAGGGGAGGTGAGATAGTCGCTCCCCTGGATGGGGCGGCCTCTGAGCCGGAGGCATGGCGTGATGGCTTCAGCGGCACATGGCCTGTCCCGTTTTGGGCGCTGAGAGTTCTCGTCACGGGATAGAACGAATTTGCTGTGTATTCCTGCGTAACAAGTGGCGGTTCACCTCTGCCACTATTATCTGGCTGGTATATCGTCGGGATTATAGCTACTGATGCGATAGCTGCCCCTAGGTAGCTGCGCAGAGAAAATCCTGTGTTGGCAAGCGTAACAGAGCGTGCGAGAAGGGTTTAGGGAGCAATATTATCTATTTGCTATTAGCCTTAGACTCCACCATTTGCCCATAACAGTGCGTAAAACCAGAAGTAGTGCAACAACCCTAGGGGTCAAGCTGTGTCGAATCCAACTAGGGGGGGGGTAAAAGCCCTATGACCCAGCCAGTAACTATTTTAGACTTGAGCTATGAGAACTCCGTTAGCACAAAACGTTTCTTTTACCTCGCTTCCTCGCAGTTATGCCACCGTGTGTTTAGTTCGTGGTTTATTGAGCTATGGCGTCCTAAGCATTATTGCTGCGATTAGTGCGGGGTTAATGGCTCCGAATATGACCCTGGGATGGCTGTTATGGGTGGGCGTGCTCATCCTTGTGGTGGCTGGGGTATGGGATACCTATATCGACGTGCGACGGGCGCATATTTTTGGCTATGCCGAATTAGACGCAGAATTGTTGATTCGTTCTGGGGTAATGTTCCATCGGGTATCGGTGGTGCCATACGGGCGAATGCAAAAAGTCGATGTGCATACTGGCCCGTTATTGAAAATATTTGGATTGGCTAACGTGCATTTGTTAACGGCGGCGACGACTACCGAAGCAAAAATTTACGGTGTCACGGTAGCTGAGGCAGAACGGCTACGGGTGAAGCTGACCCACCTGGGTCAGGCGCACATGGAAGGTCTGTGAGCATGACGCAGAACGCTTCTCCGATATACCCCGATATGCAGTGGCATTCACTGCATAAGGTGACTCCATTTTCTCGGATCGGGACCTTATGGGTTGCGCTGGTAGTGGTGGCATACAACATAATGGTGGATGCCTTGCGCGATGATGGTCTTTCCTTGAGTGAGATCATTCATGAGATCAGCTTCGTCCATATTGCTATTTTCCTGGCTATCTTGCTGGGGATCTCACTGCTGGTTTCCCTTTACGGGATTATCTCCTGGAAAAAGATGGCATACGCTATCCACACATCTGGTATCCATGTCAAACGCGGTATTTTCATTAAATATCACGGTCACATGCGCTGGGATCGGGTGCAAAGCGTGGAGATCCAGCAAAAGATCTTTGGTCGAATTTTTGGTTTTGGATCCGTGCGCATTGAATCTGGTGGGCGGCAGGACGCTACTGAAATTGGGCTATTGCGGATGTCTGACTGCGCCCAGCTGCGCCGCGAAATCCTCCGCGGTCTAACTAATGTTCGCGCTGGACGCCCGTACAACGTCAATGAATATGACGTAGCCCAACAGGCTGGTGAAGGGATAAGGGCTAGTAGTGAGGCCCAGCCGCATGAGTATGCCCCACATGCGCAGCCTGCATATATGGCACCACAGCCTGTGCCAGGTGCTCCGGTTGATATGACGGGATCAGCAGGTGGTAGCGGTGGTTACGCAACCGGGCCTGTAGGAGCGATCCCGATTTTCGATCCTGACGATATTGAAAACGATATTCTCATCTACGAGGCAGTTACCTGGCGTTTAGTGGTATCGCATATCCTCCAGGTTCACCGGATTGTCGCTGTCGCACTGGCGATATTTTCCGTTGTATTAACCTGGTTTTTGTCAAAAGAACCGGCGGTTATTTTTATTATCTTCACCGTGATTATTCCGGTGTTCTATGCGATAGTGCGCATGATTTCCTATGATTACGGGCAGAAGATATATCTATCAGAAAACGGGATACGGATTCGATCCGGTATGTTCACCTTGCGCACCGTCTCTCTGCCGCCTCAGCGAATTCATGCGGTTCAGCTTCGGCAGCGTTGGCTGTGGCGCAAGTTTGACTGGTGGACGATAACGGTCACGGTTGCCGGAACAGATGACGCAGATATTAAGCTCAATACATCAACGATCCTGGCTGTTGGTTCGCGCGCTGAGGCCTTGCGAGTGTTGTGGACGCTGTTGCCTAGCACTGGAATGGATAACGATCAGGCGTTAATGAACGAAGCATTGAACGGTAAACGCACCGGAAAGTATTTCTTGGGTGCGCCGCCGAGTGCTCGGTGGGTGGATCCGTGGATCTGGCAGCATAACGGTATTTGCCTGACACCCAATGTTGCTATCTTCCGTCGGGGACGATTCACGAAAACCATCTCGGTTCTCTGGCAAGATCACACGCAATCTCTGCGGATTTCCCAAGGGCCAATTCAAGCGAAGCTAGGTTTGGCGTCTTTGTCATGCGATCTCGTCCCTGGAGTGGTTGAGTGTCGGGCCAAGAATTTCCCGGTCCAGCAGGTGCAAGAGATGATCTGGGTAGAGAATCGTTTGACGGCGGCAGCTCGCGAACGCGGAGTCAGCGAAACAATCAAGGAATGGATCAGTCGTGTAGGGCTGGGGCAAAATCAAGCGGTTTCCCGATAAGGTGCTGCGTGATTGATATGAGCTACAAAATGGCATAGCTGGCGATACATAAAACAGCCTAAATATGCCATTAGAGTTGCTCTACCTCAATACCCGCAGCAGTGAAAACTGCTTTCACACTCTGGTAGTTGCTGCTCATAATGGTTGCTTGAGTCAGATGTGGAAACTGTTTCAGCTCTTCTAAAGTGACGGCGTTGAGATCAAAAGAGTCATCCTCGCCGTCCCATTGTGGAACGATGTTCATGTACGTCTCATTACCGCCATCCATATAGATCGTTTCCACATACGGCGCGAATGAAGCGGGGATTGTGAGGGCTTTGAAGAACTCAAGGGCAGGTTGAATGATCTGCGTGCTCTCCGTATCTATCTCTTCTTCGGGGTGGGCATTGGCAAAGTCAAAGATATTAAAGCTCGGCTGGAGTAGCCCTAGGTCATACATCAATACTTCAATGACGGCCAGCTTGAAGTTGAGGTTATCAAAGTGCAAGGTGGCTTCTTCACTACCTGAGGAGTGAGCATTAGTCGCGATATATTGAGAATCACTCGATTTGCCAGGCTTTTGTGCGCCGTCATTCTTCTTTTTCCTAGACCACAGCATGAAGATCTCCGTAAAAGACGTGCCTCACTGGTAATTTGAGGTTCTGGGTTTTGCCACCCTCCTCCCCAAAAAATAATATCTGCTTGAACTTAGGATCGTCACTCAAAACCAAGGTATAACCCACAGCAGATTGCGGGCTTAAAAATTTACGTAACCTGATGTGCCGACGGGTTACGTGCAGCTACTGCTGCCCAATGGCATGATCCAAAGCGCCGCAGTTGGAGGCATTATGCGCGATAAAAGATTTCTATATCGACGCTAATCAGTGGCGCACGCCTCCCAGCCGTCGTAGATACCGTGGTAATCGCACGCGAGTTTGCTGAAAAACATTCTATTTTGCGCCACCGTCTCCGAATTTACCGCTGTATCTTCACGATGCACTGCAACGTGCCAATTGAAACCTTCTTGATCTGCCCCGATGTGGTGCGGCTGCTGACCATAGGGCAACCAACTCGATTTGCCAGCAACTTCTAAAGCCTTAGTTGCCGAGTCTTGATGAGTGAAATACAGGAAATGAATCTGATCCCTGGGCTTGGTCACATCAACTCGTTGCGCTAAAACTGCCAGAATCTCCTCATCGTCCTTTTTACCTTGCGGATCATCCCAAACTCGGGCATACAGTGCGTTCATCGAATGATTCACCCATTCAGATGGGCAGCCTTCAGTTTGCCCATACCAGCGCTTTTTCATCGCATTGATTGGAAATAAGATGACCTCACGCAGGCAGCCCGGATGTTGTGGGTGATAGAGCGCGATCTCCTCGCCGTGAGCATCCTTATACCAACGCCAGCATAAGTTCGCGTTTTGGCTAAGGGTATAGCCCGCTCTGATCCCAATCATCATAATCAAGGCAAATGGATCAGCCCGCTGTGATTCTGGGCTAGCCAGCCATTGGTCTCGCACCTGATAGAAATACTCATCTAGTTCAGCAAGCGAGGTGATCCCGAAATCCTCAGTAGCAGTTTTCAAGGAATGTATAACGGTGCTTTGCTGCGTTTCGTTGAGCGTCGTTACCTCATATTTAGGGGATTCAGGCACGGCTTTAGCCTCATGCCGAAACATATCAAATAACCCCATTGTTCTGCTCCCTCCGGCGTTGTTTAATGCTATCAAATAGCGATATTCGGTAATGGCTTTGCGAAAAGACCGGATCATCTATACATTCCCAGAAACCCTCCAGCAAGGAATTCTGGGCAACCCCGATACCTCAATATCTGCTATGAGTGCCGCCAGCCGTCTTTGGCTTTCACGCAATGAGACGTCCTGATTGCTCCGGTATTTTATCCATTGCCTACGTCAGCTATTGAACTTTTCTGCAGCGGGCAATCTCCACGAATTGTGCTTCCTCTTTTTCATCGGAGGGTTTATCGCCGAGGTACTGATATATGAAGAAGTAAGCCGAGATCGGGGCAAACTCAGAATCTACCCAGAGTGGGTAATCAAAGCTCAGATCCATCTTTTCCAGCAATCAAACGAATCACGGCGCATTACAGAGTGCTAGTCATGTGTCGTAAAATGTGCCAGAGTTCCCGACCCGGATTAAATTGTTCGTCAAATTGCCAGACGCTAATCGTTCGGGTACGCCAGATTCTTCTGGAATATCCGCAGTATAGTGGTAGCTTTCCTCGTCTTTACCATGAAAAAGAAGCAGACAGCTATGCTCTTAACGCCCGCTCGTATGCTCGGAGATAACCGTCAGGACTCAGCAAGAGAAATAAGCTGAATATGCTGACGGAGAGTGTGGCTCTCATCGGGAGCAAGCCAGATGGCATTCTCGCGGAAATTCGCCGCTTCCACACAGATGAAATGACGCCATTGTTGCGGCCCAACTCCGCGCGTCTGTGCCCCGAGCTCTGGCCCCGGATTCCATACGATCGTATCTGCGGAGCCTTCTTTCGTGATATGCAGGCGGCGTTCCCACTGCGGGTCGATAAGGTCGATAGGGTCGGATGAATGAAAGACAGAATCGGTATGGTCAGTGATGTGTAGCGGTCCGTGGTGAGTGCGCGGGGTATATGGTGTCGTCGTCGCGTCCAGATAATCTGTGTTATCGCATCCATGCAAGGTAATATGCCGAACATCGCTGACTGCCAGGTACGTATGCAGGGTGGCCTCGTAGCTCATGGGTTGCGAGCCAATATTATGGACGGTGAAAGCCAGAGACAGGGTATCGGAGGTGCATTGGGCGTGGAGCTGAGCTGACCATTGCCCACTTTCCTCGCTACCTACCACGTCATCGGCAGTAATACGGTAACCGATGTGCATGCCCTCAGAATCCGGCTCAGTGCCCAGCCGCCACGGGGCATTACGGACCAGCCCGTGATGAGGGCTGTAATGGTTACCGCGTCCGGCGCCAATCCACGGAAAACAAATTGGTATCCCGCCGCGTTCAGGATAACAAGCGTCATTCGCCGGTGGGGATACGGGGGTAACCGTGGGATTTAGGGTGCAGATGGCGGGTGAGCTGGTGGGTGAATCAGAAACCCGCCCGCTTGGGTGCGCAGAATCATCTTCACCTGGGGAAGCCCCCGCAGGATCGTCAGGGCGATAACACCACAGCAGTGGATGCGGGTGACCGGCTGGTTGCCAACGTGTAATAAGCGCACCACGCGGGAATGATTGCAATATCGCGCCATCTGCAGACGAGCATAGGATCATTGCGTTCGGATCTTCCGGGAGAAAGTCAGACGAGGGAGTATCCATTTAATCCTCCGGTTTTGGTGGTGATGATACGAGATGTTCGCCTGCGTGGCGCACAGCGTTTTTAATATGTGGGACCAGCCCAGGACGGACGGATAACACACGCACCCCAGATGCGAGAAGTTGAGGAATGTATTGAGCATTTGACGCTAAATCTCCGCATACTCCCACCGGGCAAGAAACGCGCGTCGTTATCTGATGGATGAGATCTAATACCAGATCCACACAATCGTGGGCTATCTCGGCGACTGCGCTATTTGCTCGGTCAGCGGCCGCAATATATTGGATCAGATCATTCGTTCCAATTGACATGAAATCAACGGCAGGTGCATATTGCGCGATCTGTAAGGCAACAGCGGGAGTTTCTATCATCATACCGAACTCGGGAATAAGGTGGGAATCCGCCGGATTGACCCCCTCGTCAGCCAAGGCCTGAGTAAATAACTCGCGTGCCCACGCTAGCTCACTAACTGTGGTAACCATCGGGATGATGACATTGACGGGAGCATGGCGTCGGGCGCGGATAATCGCCCGAAATTGCTCGCGTAGTGCCTGCGGATAACGGCGTAACAGACGAATACCGCGTTCGCCGAGGAAAGGATTATCCTCGGGATCTTGCGCAAAATACGGCAAAGGTTTATCGGCGCCGACATCCCAGATCCGGATATTAATTGGCTGTGAAGATCCCACCTGTGAAGCGATACTCTCGAAAGCGGCGCATTGCTCGGCAATACTGGGTAGCGATGTTAGGTGTGCAAAAAGTATTTCGGTGCGCACTAATCCGCATCCGTCTGCTCCATTGTCGTGGGCGACGTGGGCGTCCGATTCAATGCCAATATTTGCTGCGACGATAACCCGATCTCCTTGATAGATAACAGGTTCATGTGCGTGTTGCCGGGCTTCATCATGCAGAGCTTGCTGGGCTTTATAGGCTTTTAGTAACTCGTGAAGTTCAGCGCGCGAAGGATCTATGGTGACCGAACCAGAGGTAGGTTCGAGAGCAATCTCTTGCCCCGAACGCACGTGCCGAGCTTGAGCGTTTCCGGTGAGAATCGGGATTCCGCGGGCGGCGGCGATCAGCGCGCCGTGCCCAGTAGGGCTGCCTAAAGCCGTGAGAATACCGGCAACGCGCCCGGCTTCAATCTCGGAGGCGAGGGCGGGCGTTAATACGTCAAGGACCACGACAGGCGGAGTCGTGCACTGCGCGATAGCTTCAGATAGCCCACCAAGCGGAATACCGCGAACCGCGTTGATGAGCAGCTCCCCGAGTGCGCGAACGTCATCGGCTCGTTCCCGCAGATAATCGGTGGGCAGATCGCGGTAGAGCGCCACAGTTTGCGCTGTTCCGCGTCGAATAGCGATCTCTGTGGGGATACCAATATGGATTTGCTCTTCGATACGTCGGGTAAAAGTAATATCTTCGAGCAGGCCAATTTGCAGGGCCAAGATTGGATCATGCCCAAGTGATTCCAGGTAGTGGCGCACGATAGCGCTCGCTTGGGTGAAACTTACTTCTGCGGCGTTCGGATCAGTGCTGCGCTGCGGGCGCCACACTAATGCTGGGCCGACGACGATTTCCAGCCCGGAACCAGGGGTGCGCTGGTGTGCGGGCAGCGGTGAGGTTGGCAGTGGATTTTCTCCGTCGGTTGCCCATCCCCGACGTGCTAGCTGTTCAACAATGTCAAGTGCGTCCCGAGCTTGCGGCCCGCTCGCTTGAACGAGAATCTCGTCGCCTTTTTGCACGCCGAGTGCGATGATTGCGGTGATAGATCGGGCATCGGATGGACCGCGGGAGGCTGCTTCGTGGCTTATCCGAACCTTTGCTTTTAAGGCACTGACGCCGGCAGCTAAGGCGGCGGCTGGGCGTGCGTGAAGTCCGGCTGGATCGGTGACGGTAAAACGTCGGGAAATCCATTCGGTATCGCCCGCGTCCTGATATTCGGGTAACGAGGGATGTGCCAAAGTGGTGGGCGAGGTTGAGGCAGTGACGAGTGGGTCGAAGATTTCGCGCAGTTCCGTCGCGAAAGGGGTGCCGGTATCAATATCTTCTGGGGCGGGGAGTTCGGCTCGTTTGACCTCTAGTGCCCGCATGGCTTCGCGGGCAACCTCCTCGCGAGGAGATCCCATAGCGGCACTGACGGCACCAACCATGAGCCCTTCAACGAGAGGCGCTGGCACGATAAGGGTCCGTTCGGCGAGGGCGGGATCAATAAATTCCAGAGCCATCTCGGTGGACATAACGGCCGAACCTAAATCGAGCAGGACGACGACACCTGCTCCAGTATCGGCTTCTTCAATCGCTTCGGCAATACGCTGTGCATTTGTGCCGAATGCGCTATCGACTCCGCCAGCTAGGGTGATATGCGCATTCGGGCTCATTTCCAGTGCGAGATCTTTAGCGGCTTGGGCTAGCGGGGCTGAATGAGATACGACAACAATGCCGACGTTACTCACCAAGTACCTCCGCGGCGTGCAATAGTAGGACGCTGGAAGCCGAACCGGGATCTTGTACTCCGCATGAGCGCGGGCCAAGGTAGGAGGCGCGTCCTTTGTGGGCGATCATCTGGATTGTGGCTTGCGCACCTCGACATGCGGCAGTGTGCGCGGCGCTAATAGCAGCCGACAGGGATTCGGGATGAGCATGGGCGGCTTCTGCGGCGGGCAGTAGTGCGTCAAGCATGGTTTTATCTCCACGGTTTGCTTTTCCGCGGGTTTGCACACCCATCACGGCGTTTTCTAGGGCGGCAATAAAGCCAGGGGCGTCGAGATCTTTATGGGGGAGTGCTGCGGCCATTTTCATAAAGAATGTTCCGTATAGTGGTCCGGCGGCACCGCCTACGTGGGCTACTAACGTCAGGCCGACTTTCTTCAGGTACTCGGTGGGGTCGGCGAATTCCTCGGTAGATAGCGCCCGCACGGCAGTCATCCCGCGAACCATGTTCACCCCATGATCGCCGTCGCCGATTAGCCGGTCAAGCTCGGTTAGCTCTCCAGCATGTTCGTCCACTAAATCGGCGAATCGTTCCATCCAGGCGATAAACCTTTGGGTGTGAGTCATTTATGCCTCCCAGCGCAGTGCCGTCGTTGCCACAGGGGCGTCCCATAAGTCGATGATGTCGTTATGTGCGCGCAGTAACGACAACGCACATCCTTCCATATCCAGACTAGTCACATAGTTACCGACGAGGTGACGCGCCACGTCGATACCGTATTCATCAGTGAGAACTCGATGGATTTCACCGTACATCAAGTACAGTTCAGAGATTGGGGTAGCCCCCATCCCGCTTAATAAGGCAATAACCGGCCCGCCAGAAAAATCAGCATCCGAGATAATCGGCTCGACGATCTGCGGGGCGAGTTCTCGGGCGCTAGTGAAGGCAGCGCGGCACCGCCCGGGTTCGCCGTGAATGCCAATGCCGAGTTCTATTTCTTCTGGGCCCAGATCAAAAGAGGTGGCGGCAGTAGTGGGGACGGTACATGCGTTCAATGCCAGCCCGAAACTGCGGGTGTGATCGGCGGTGTATCGAGCTAGCGCGGCAACTTCCGCTAGCGTATCCCCACGCTCGGCTGCCGCACCGGCAATTTTTTCCACGAATACACTGCCGCCTATGCCGCGTCGCCCAGCGGTGTAGAGCGAATCTTGGACGGCGACATCATCGGCGATAATGACAGTTTCCACGGCGATCCCCATATCGGCAGCGCATTCTGCAGCCATCTCGAAATTCATCACATCGCCGGTGTAGTTCTTCACCAGGAAGATAAGGCCGTCTGCGGTATGTACCTGTTCAACTGCGTGAAGTATGTTCTGGGGGACGGGGGAGGTAAAGACTTCTCCGCAGCAGGCAGCATCGAGCATTCCGCGGCCAACAAAACCGCCATGAAGTGGTTCGTGGCCAAAACCGCCGCCAGAAATCAGGGCTACGCCACGGGTTTTGGGATGGCGCCGATAAATAACTCGCGTATCCAGATCAATACGGAGATCATGCGGATGTGCAACGCGCATACCGGCGAGTGTTTCACTGACCACATCGTTGGGGCAGTTGATGAATTTCTTCATTTCTTCAGTCAATCACATAATGCAAGCAGGTGAAAGAGCAAAATATGGCTGGTCGAACACGTAAAATGCGGCGAGAGTGAGGAGAGCATCGTTGCACGATAGGATGCCCGTGTGAAAGCACAGACGGGACGAATGCGGATTGGGCTTATTGCTGCGGGTCGAGTGGGAACAGCGATGGCCAGCGCGCTGCGCGCGGTCGGGCACACTATTATTGGTGCCTATGCTCCGAGCCCTGAGGCGGTAGATCGGTTAGATGCCATGCTGCCCGGAGTGCCGGCTTGCGAGATTCTCGATATTGTGGCGCAGGCTGATCTTGTTCTTTTGGCAATTGATGACGCGGAAATCGCTCCGACCGTTGCGGGTTTAGCGCAGATGGGGGCGTGGCGGGCAGGGCAAATCCTGGTTCATACGAGCCCACTGTTCGGGGTGAACGTCCTTGAGCCGGCAGCGCAATGTGGGGTAATGACGTTAGCGCTCCATCCGGCAATGCGTTTCAGCGGGACCTCACTAGATGTCGCCCGATTATCTGGATGTTTCTTTGCGGTAACTGCATCTCCTGCAATTCAGCCAATTGGTCTTGCGCTGGCTGCCGAGATGGGCGCAGAAGCGGTGATTATCCCTGAGCAGTCTCGTCCGGCCTATGGGCGTGCTTTGGGGCGGATGTGCGATGAGATTGAGGTGTGCGTCGGTCAGGCGGTGCGTCAGCTTGCGGAATGTGATGTGCTAGATCCCGCCGCGCTGGCCTATGCTCTTGCGCATGATGCCTTGGAGACGGCGCTGCGAACAGGGCCATACGCGATGGGGCAGGATCTTTCTCGGTGGACGAGTGATTCACCCGTCACCTCGGATTGTGATTCAGCCGATCTATCCGATGATGAATAGGTAAAGGAAGTAGCGGGAGATTCATTCGGTGATTCAGCCGATGCGCCCAGCTAACTGAGTGCTCTAATGTGGGGTTCGACGACGCCATTTGTAATGACGGCACATAGGTTTACGGCAGCGGAATCGCGCAGATACAACACGGAGATTTTCTCTAATAATGCTGACGGAACGCGCCGATAATGCTGGCGGAACTTCAATGCGTCTACCAAGGCGGGAAAAGGAGTGGCTGAGGATAAGCCGGCTCAGGATACGGATCCCACATCTCATGCTGTGGATATGCTGACGGAGAATGAGTTAAACGCCATGACTTGTGGCTTCTGGCGTATGCGGGCGGAACGATAGACTACCGTTGTGGAGATTTGTACAACCCGAGGAGAACTTACTCAGGCTTTAGCAAGCCATCATGGCACGCGCGCTTTGGTGATGACGATGGGCGCTCTGCATGAGGGTCATGCCTCGCTTATGCGTCAGGCCCGCCAGGCTGCCGAGGTGTTGATAGTTTCGATCTACGTCAACCCCCTGCAATTTGGGCCGCATGAGGATTTTTCTGCCTACCCACGCCCTCGGGAAGCAGATCTGGCAGTATGTGAAGCGGAAAACGTAGATATCGTCTTTATGCCCACGGACGAGCAGATGTACCCACATCCGCCACTCGTTCGTATTGATCCTGGCCCGATGGCAACGGTATTGGAAGGGGCAACTCGCCCTGGGCATTTTGCGGGCGTGCTCCAGATTGTTCACAAGGTATTCCAGCTAACAGCTCCAGACGTCGCGTTTTTCGGGCAAAAAGACGCTCAGCAACTAGCGCTGATCCGCACTATGGTTGACGATCTCAATATGCCGGTGGAGATTCGAGCCGTGCCGATTGCTCGTGATGATGACGGCTTAGCCCTTTCTTCGCGCAATACCTATCTTTCTGCGGCGCAACGCGAACAGGCGTTGGCGATCTCGGCGGCCTTACGGGCCGGTGTTGTTGCTGGGCAGCGTGAGGGCACGGCCGGTGCGGCTCGAACGGCAGCGCGCAAGTATTTGGCACACGCGCCAGGGGTGCGGGTCGATTACGTCCATGCTGTTGATCCGCAAACCTTTGCTCAGCGCGATCCGGAATCCACCGAACCGACGCTGCTGGTTGCGGCGGCTTGGGTTGGCGAAACACGTTTGATCGACAATATGGAGGTTGATCTGTGAGCCGCATGCGAACCATGGTGACGGGTAAAATTCATCGAGCAACTGTCACTGGCGCTGACGTCAACTACGTCGGCTCGATCACAGTAGACGAACAGCTTCTCAGTGCTGCAGATATTCTGCCTGGTGAGCAGGTGGATGTTGTAAATGTGACCAACGGTAATCGGTTGACCACCTACACTATCGCAGGCGCAGCGGGCAGTGGGCAGATAATGATTAACGGAGCTGCTGCTCGGCTAGTATCCCCAGGCGATCTCGTCATTATCATGTGCTACGGGATAATGGATGACGAGCAGGCGCGCCACTTCCGCCCCCACGTCGTCTTTGTTGATGAGCACAATCAGATCTGTGATTGCGGGAGCGATCCAGGTCGAGTGCCAGCGAATAACCCGTACAACTTACATTCATCCGCTTTGCCCGTTGATTCTGAACAGGAGTGACATGCCTCGTTTTCAGTTGCCGCGCGTTCTCAAGGTCCACCCGAAAGTCCTGTTGGGGGATATGAAAGATCGAAAAGATCGGCGAGATACCGCTTTTTCGCACGTCAACCCCGCCGGCGTGGAGGAGACGGAACAAGTCTCTGGTCCGGCTGGAGATAGCGCCCTTGCCGAGGAAATTTCACAGAAGATTGCGGATCTCGACGTGATGGTCGAAGGTGCGCCACAGCGAGTCTTTGGGGCATATTTGCTCAATATCGACGCATCGCTATTTGCGCAAAGCCAGCAGATGTCTCATATCAAAACAGTGATTGAGGCATTGCACATGCTACGCCGCCCCGTGCGTTTCTTATCGGTGACGTCCTCGGTATCCTCGCAGAAATTTATTGCGGCGATGGCGCGTGAAGGTATTGAGATTGAGCCGAGCCAGATCGTCACGCCAGGAAAATTAGCCTCTGCGTATTTTGCCCGCTCCTATCCCGGGGCTCAGGTCTACCTCATTGGGGATGAAGCCTTACAGCACGAGATGCAGGAAGCTGGTATTGCTATCACGGCAGATCCACGTCAGGCCAATGTGGTGTTTGTGGCTATGGATCGCGAGTTTTCGTATGCGAAACTCAATGATGCGTTCATTGCGGTGACGGAAAATGGGGCAGACGTGGTGACGTCTTCATTGCGCCGACTGTGCCGAAATGCTGATGGGACGTCAGCTCCCGGCGTGCTGCCTTTGGTGACGGCTATTGAAATTGCCACGCGCTCGCGAGTGACGAAGAATCTTGGATCGCCGGCAACCGATCTACTAGATCTGATCTTTGAAGATCTGCCAGCTAAACCCGAACATTCGCTGTTGGTCACGGATTCCCTCGGTGCAGATATTCGGATGGCAAAACGTTTTGGTATCCCGAGTGCGCTGGTTGTTACCAGCGAGGAAATGCGCGATAAAGCGCGGGAGCGGAAGCGTAAAGACCAACCCAATTACGTATTGAACAGTATCGCGGATATTATTCCCACCTACATTAAGGACCAGATTTAACCATGGCACACACTGAATATGACGACACGTCCGACCAGCTTGCCGTCCGTAAGGAAAAGCGCGCCCGTCTTTTAGCAAGTGGCCGTGATCCGTATCCGCCGCAGTTGGATATTACGGCGACGATTGAGGAAATTCGGGCCCAGTATCATGTGGTGGCAGAAGATAGCCAGACGGGGGATGATCCGCGAGTGGTTGTTCGCCCAGGGGAGGAACTGACGGATACTCAGTTCTCTGTAGCTGGGCGAGTGATGCTGTTCCGTCCCTCGGGGAAGATTGCTTTCGTTTCGATTCAGTCTGGTTCGGGTGAGCGGATGCAGGTGATTTTCTCGCTGGCAAACGTCGGTCAAGAATCCCTGGATAATCTTAAAGTCGATATTGATTTAGGCGATCATCTCTACGTGACGGGATATGTTGGAGCTTCGAAGCGGGGGGAGCTATCCCTGTTTGCGACCTCGTGGGAGCTGGCGGCAAAGGCAATTCGTCCCCTGCCTAAGACGTACACCGCAGAAGATGGCACACAAATGGCACTCAATGAGGAGACGCGGGTGCGGTTGCGCCATCTCGATCTCATCACGCGCTCTCGTGCTCGCGAGATCGTGCGGGTGCGCAGCGAGATGATGAAGTCGATTCGGCATACCTTTGATGCGCGCGGGTATTTAGAGGTTGAGACGCCGATCCTGCAGACTTTGCATGGCGGGGCGGCGGCGCGTCCCTTTGAGACGCATATCAATGCCTACGATCAGGATTTGTACCTGCGTATCGCCACGGAGTTGCACCTGAAGCGGGCAGTAGTTGGCGGTTTGGAGCGGGTGTATGAGATCGGCAAGATCTTCCGCAATGAGGGTGCGGATTCCTCGCACTCCCCGGAGTTCACTGCGATGGAGGCGTATCAGGCTTATGCCACCTACGATACGATGGCCGAGCTGACCCAGGATCTTATTCAGAATGCTGCTCGGGATATTTTCGGTTCTACGACGGTCACGCTCGCTGATGGTACTGAATATGATGTGGGTGGTCAGTGGGCGCAGCTCGATTTGTACACCTCTTTATCGGAGGCAGTGGGGGAGGAAGTGACGGTTTCTACCCCACGTGAGCGGCTGGTACAGATTGCGAATGCGCATGATATTGCTGTGAAGGAATATGCCGTCGCTGGCAAGATCGCTGAAGATATTTGGGAAGAACTCGTCGGTTCAAAGTTGTGGGCGCCCACCTTTGTTCGTGACTTCCCAGAGGATACCTCGCCGTTGACTCGTAATCATCGCAGTAAGCCGGGCCTGACGGAGAAGTGGGATCTGTATGTGCGCGGTATTGAGACGGGAACGGCATACACTGAGCTAGCTGATCCGGTTATTCAGCGTGAACGTTTGACTCAGCAGTCCCTTGAAGCAGCAGCAGGCGATCCCGAAGCTATGCAGCTTGATGAGGAATTCTTAGAGGCGATGGAGCAAGGCTTCCCGCCCTCAGGTGGCATGGGTATGGGAATTGATCGAATGCTCATGGCCCTGACGGGTCTGGGGATTCGCGAGACGATTCTCTTCCCCTTCGTCAAGCCGCGTGCGTAGTGTGCCTGGGAGGTAGCGATCCCGTTGTAGTACGTCAGTATTCCTGACGGGAGATAGCCTCATATTCTTCGGAATGTGAGGCTATTTTCTATATAACCTTTACGCGACGGATCGCCGTGGAATATGATAGCCGTCACATACGTATTACGTGTGTGAAAATGGA
The DNA here is from genome assembly GCF_046599555.1 of Trueperella sp. LYQ141. NCBI lineage: Bacteria > Bacillati > Actinomycetota > Actinomycetes > Actinomycetales > Actinomycetaceae > Trueperella > Trueperella sp. LYQ141. The sequence goes on from NZ_JBKIWQ010000005.1 coordinate 100,451, forward strand.
GAATAGCGATAACGCGAGCTGGGATCTGTGGATATAGCACTGCTAGCTACTCTAATCTCCACCCATTCAGTCTGTAGATAATCGCAGAAGGAGGAGGAAATGACTCAGAACTACGAGCGGGTGAACACGCCTAAAAAGATCGGTCGTGTCGTGGGATTAACCCTTGTTTTTACCCTTCTTTACGCGATCATTGAAGGGCTCATCGGGGTTAGCCAAGGTGCGGGATTCTTCGACACGATTTCCGCCAACTGGTATCTCGTTTTTAGTTGGCTGCTGTTGTCGATATTTATGGCGTATATGATCGTCAGCGGGCGCATGGGGCTATTTAGCTCTCGGGGATTTACTACTCGGCAGCGAAGCATAGCGTTGGGATGTGCCCTAGCGTGCGCTGTGATCCTTATTGTTATCGCGTTCCTTGTGACGTCGTAAATCTGTGTGGGTCGCGCAAATATATCGAATCGGTTGTTATAGAACAGGTGGAAGATCTGCTCAGTCTTTGCCTGGTGTGGGCTGAGCGGAGGACTTCCACCGCAGAGCTGCCAGCATTTGAGTGAGCGTCTCGTGCGCCTCTGTATAGGAAACCGAGCGCGCCCCTTTGGATTCAAGTTCGGCATACATCTTGGGTTCGTTCAGATAGTGCGAGATACCCCGTCGGACCAAATTAAAGAACGGTTTGCGTGCCTCATCCAGATCGCGCATCAGACGAAACCAGAAGGTCTGTAAGCGCGGGCGGCGAATACACAGCGCGTCGGCAAGGATACCTTCGGCACGCAGATCGTCAATAATTTCTGCGGCGAAAATACCTTCTGCTAGGAGAATCCGGCGCCCATCCATTGAAACGACCCGTTCGCCGACGCGAGAGTTAGAGGGAATATCGTAAACCGGCAGCACGGCTTCGCCCACTGTGCACAGTTCAACGAGTTTGTTCACCGCTCCTTGCCGATCCCAGGTTTCCGGGGAATCCCAATCAATGATTCCGTGACGCTGCGGCATATTAGGGCGATCACCGTCGTAATAGAAATCATCAAGAGAAACGACAGGGAGGCCAGTGCGCGAGGTGAATCGCGTTTTCCCGCATCCGGAAGCGCCGGTGACGAGGAGAACCTTGGCGTTCGGCTCTCGTGCGGAGTCGGGAAGGTCAAATAATCCGTCGTCAGAAAGGGGCGTTGACATGGTGCAAGTCTAGCGAAAAGACGCTGTCAACGCCCGCGGAGTGTCGCGATGGGCAGACCGCACAAACAACAGCTCGCCATAGTATTTCCGCTGTTCAGAGTCGTATAAAAGTGGCGCGGTGTGGCAGAGTGAGGGCATTTTTGGGATTTAGCCCGATACACTGAGACTAGGTTCAAAGATAACTATCGCTGTTGGGTGGCGGTAGGCGGATGACGAGCGGGGAGCATGAGGATTTTGGGCAATATCCTGCCCAGAACCGGAACGCACCCGCTATCTACGCGAACGGGAGGCACGTATGGGCGAGGATAGGTCGGCAGCGGCTTACGAAGCGGCGGTCATGCACTTCGTCCACGGGGAAACGATGGAGACTATTGCTCGGCGGCTACGGGTATCGCGCTCAACAGTGTCTCGGTTGATTGCCCAGGCGCGTAGCGAAGGCATGGTACATATTGTGGTCCAGCAGCCTCACGACCAGCTAGGGGTTTTGCCCCGCTGGCTCGCGCAGAATTTTGGCGTGCGTGCTCATATTGTTCCCGTTCCGGTGCAGGCCTCCTATGCGCGGCGGTTGACTGCGGTGGCGCGAGAAACCGGAAAAATGATTTCACATCTCATGGAGCCGCATACGGTTATCGCAGTGACCTGGGGCAATACGATGGCGGCGGTGATAGACCATCTCAATGCCCGCCCAGTTCGCGGATCTGTGGTGGTGCAACTCAACGGGGCAGCCAATGCCTCAACGGCGAGTGTGCCCTTTGCCGGATCGCTGATGGAGGCTTTCGGGCGTGCATTCGGTTCAACGGTACTTCATTTTTCTGTGCCAGCCTTTTTTGATGATGCGCATACCCGACGGGCACTGTGGCGGGAACGCTCTATTCAAGCGGTTCGAGCAGTGGCGCTTAACGCAGATATTGCTGTTTTTGGGATTGGCGCACTGACGTTAGAGCACCCGTCATTGCTGTATTCCGGCGGGTATTTATCGGATGAGGAGATTGCCCAGTTGAAAGCGAATGGGGTGGTCGGCGATGTGTGTACTGTGCTGTTGCGTCGTGACGGCACCTGGGATGATCTTGAGATGAATGATCGGGCTTCTGGCCCACGCCCGAATGAGTTACAAGCTATTGCGCGCCGTATTGGTGTGGTCTGTGGGGTGGAGAAAGCAGAGGCGACGCTTGCGGCCTTACGTAGTGGGGTTATGACGGATCTAGTGCTTGATGAGGATCTGGCGCAGCGGATATATGAACTGGTATGTGGCGTACACGGTGGCGTACATAGTGGAGTGCATACCGCCATCCCTATTGGGGCACGTGCCGACGCGGAAGCTCGAGCACATGCTGGTGGCGGATATGTGGGAATGCGTGCCGATGTAGCAGCTAGAACGCATACGGGCGGATATGCGGGAAGGGATACCGGCGCGCAGAAGGGAAAACCATGATTATTCGGCAGGCAACAGCTCGCGATGTGCGGGCGATTGCAGATCTTGTGCGACCGTATGCGAGCCGACGAATCCTCATCGCGAAAGAACTTATCGACTATTTTGAGGACGTCCAGGAGTTCTCGGTTGCAGAGTGTGACGGGGAGATTATTGGTTGCGGAGCAGTGCATGTTTTTTGGGAAGATATTGCGGAAATCCGTACCTTGGCAATCCGCCCGCAATACTTAGGGAAAGGTATTGGGCGGGCGCTGGTGCGTCATTTAGAGCAGCGGGCCAGGGAGCTAGGTGTGCGTCGGCTCTTCTGTTTAACATTCGAGGTGGATTTCTTCGAGCGTGCCGGATTCCATCAGATTTCTGGAACTCCAGTGGGGGTAGACGTCTATCAGGAGATGCTGCGCTCGCATGACGATGGAACTGCAGAATTTTTGGAGCTGGCTCGAGTTAAGCCCAATACCTTAGGGAATTATCGGATGTTAAAAGAACTGGATGTGCCTGATCCGGCACTGTGATGGCGCCGGCAGTATGATGGCACGTCGGCATGCAGTATTCGCCAGAAGATTCCTCTCAGGGGTAGTGTGCTGTGCCTGTTTTGGTTATTGCGCTAATAGAGAGTGCGACGCATAGTGCCGCTAGCAGAAGCAAATGGCTGGTAGCGAACTCAATACCGGCGTCAAAAGGAGCTGTAGAAAATCAGCGGATATGTGAAGCAATATCTACGATCTAGGCGGTGAGAGACGGGGAGAGCAGTAAATAGCGGAGAAACGAAATATTATCTCCCTTTCAATGCGGCATCGGATATATGTAGGGCTAGCTGGGTGCCTCTAACGTCGGTATCCGAACAGGGAACACATGCCCGCCCATTAATGGCAGCGATAGGCATACGGCTATCGCAGACGCGGCATGTCGCGTAATAGCTCGCGGCCCAGGAGCTGCGTGACGATGATATTTTGCGCGGCAAGAAGCCCAATGACGAGGACCGTCACGTCCAAACGTATCGCGACAGCGCCGATAATCCCTCCGGCCACGCACAGCGTAATGCCTACCGGAGCCCACCAGCGCAATACTGAGATTGCGGTTGACCAGGTGCGTTGCACGTCGTTACGTCGAGATAAAACTATCAGTGTTCCGGCGCTCACCAGGACGATCAGTGAGATAGCAGTTAATACGGAGGCGATCAGAATCTGCAGGGGTACATAGGGCTGGCTGATCGTCATAAAGCTACCGATTACAGCGGTTAGTGCGGCACAGATCGTTAATATCAAGCCAAAATGAGCAAGTTTTACGGGAGCGACCATGCCCTCATTATACGGTGAGGCCGGGGAGGTGATAGATCTCCCCACTTTGGGCGGCTAACCCATCAGCGAGGAGCTGAGCTAATGCCCGTTCGATACGCGATTCCTCAATATTGCAGTGGTCGAGGAGCTGTTGGTACGTGCCGCTATGTTCGCGTAGATACGCCATGATTGCCCCGCGTGCTTGCCGGTTTGTGCCTTCCCATGCGGCAGAACGTTGAGGGCTATCGTGTGGGGCGTCAGGAAATCCCGAGCGCGCCCAATCGCAGGTGGAACGCACTGGGCAATGATCGCATAGCGGGTTGCGAGCGGTACATATCAGTGCCCCAAATTCCATAATCGCGGCATTCCATTCCCAGGCGGTGATCCCGCACTCGGTATCAGTGCTGATTGTTTCGCTGTTAGTATTGGCGGTCTGTGAAGGTGTGTTGGCACTGGGTGCTGGGTGGTCGTCGTCGGTGATCGCGTGACGGATGCCGTCGGAGATCGCCTGCTGGCTCTCATTGGCGGGGAGCTGGTTGTGAGTGCCGGTAGTTGTGCGGCACGCGCTATCGGGGTGAATATGGCACGCAATATCGGTGCTCGCCTGATAAGTGCCCGCAGGGTAAACCTGGTAAGCAGCCCTGGAGTGCCTTTGGGTCATATCTTCAGCAGGGGATGGATAGGTATCCTCAGCAGGGACGTACCGGCTGGCATATTCGGTTTCGATGCGCCCTGTGCGCGTCGGGGAGGCCATGCCGTGCCAGCGGGCGAGAACTCGCCGGATATTGGTATCAACGACGATGGAGTGTTCGTGGAAAGCAAAGGCGCGAATAGCTGCGGCGGTATAAGGCCCAATGCCCGGAAGCGCTAATAGCGCGGCTTCTTCTGAGGGGACTCTCCCGTCGTGCTCCTGGCAAATACGGATAGCGCAGGCATGGAGTTGTAATGCCCGACGTGGATAGCCCATTCGATCCCACACCCGTAAAATATCTGCCGGTGAAGCCTGGGCAAGATCGGCGGGTTGCGGCCAGCGTTCTAACCATACGCGCCAGGTCGGCTCAACCCTGCGTACTGGTGTTTGCTGGCTCATGACTTCACAAACCAAAATCGCCCACGGGTCGCGAGTATGACGCCACGGAAGATCGCGGGCGTTATCGCGATACCACTGTTTCAATAGCGGATAGACCTGATTGGGATGTGGAGGCACAGCCGCCACTATGCCACACAAAATTGTGCTCTGCCTATTTGTGATGGGAAAGATCGCCGCGAGAAAACTCAGGTTGCGGCGTGGGTTGTCCTGTTTTGAGGAAAATCTCGATACGGTTAAAGGCGTGAAAGACAGATCTCAACCTCCGCGCTCAGCTCGTGAGACGGATGCTCGGGCGCGGCGAGTGCGTGCCCGTCGGCTTGGTGACGCGGGAGAAGCATCCGCACCATCGCCCATGTTGGGATCTGCTTCGCGCGCAAGTGGTCAACGGCAAAAGAAAAATCGTGGGCTGAACCCAGAGCAGCGCGCAGGAGATTCGTCCGGCGTTCCGGTGCGTCGTAGCGCGTCATCACGTGGGCAGTCGCGGCGTGAGGAGGCAGGCAGCCAATCCCGCCGTCAGGCACAATCCGGTGCGCAATCGGTGTCCTCGCCGCGTGGTGCTGCGAAAAGCAACCGCTCCAAGCGGGCGCGCATTGAACCGATTGTTATGCAGGAGAGCGCGCCGCGCCGTAAGACGCGCCGCAAGAATGATGCCGCGCAGCCGCACGGCAGCTCTGGCGGAAGATCCGCCGCGGTACGCCGAGACGGAAATCCGCGCCCTTCGCGCACGGCCTCCGCGCGAATGGTTGAGAACGGGCGCTCAGGGCGCTCAACAGTGCCGCACCCAGTCCGTCGTTCTGGGGCGGGGCGTGGGATGCCAGGTGGCGGTACTCGGCACCCGCGGCGGTACTCGGCAAAGGCAGCAGCCCCCGCACGCCCTCGGTTTACCTGGTGGCGTCGGTTCCGCAAAGTTATTTTGTCGGCTGCGGTAGCTATTATTAGCCTCTTGCTCGTCATGTTTTATGCCATGCATAAGATTGACCGCCACACTCAGCCGATTAGTGAGGTTGCAAAATACGAAGCTATTGTGTGTACTCCGCACTCCCTGAACGTATCGGTAGACCGTTCAACAACAGGTGCGGGCCATCCAGTCCAGTTCGCAGTGACCTTGGCAAATAATGGGATGCAGCCGTGTTACTTCAATGCTAGCCACCTTTCTCTGCAGATCACTTCGGGTGGTCAATTAGTTTATGACAGTGTTCAATGTTCAGCCGCGCTTGCGGATAAGACCTTACTTCTCGATACGCAACTGGCTACGACGCAGACTTTAACCTGGGATGGGCGCGCATCGGGCGCTGGCTGTGCCGGTACAGCAATGGCACAACCGGGTATGTATGTGGCCACGGTAGCTTTATCGGGTGAGTCGGTGTTATCCCAGCCAGATATTTTTGAGCTGACGGCAACTGGAGCTAACGGGGTTTCTAACGGTCAGACCGCACCAGAAGCAGCCAGCGGGCAAAACGGCAACCAGGCGGGAAATGGTCAGTCGGAGGGAAGTCAGCCTAATAGCCAGCAAAATGAGGCTAACCAGCCGGCACATGCGCCGTCCACCGATGGGCAGTCAACACCTACTTCGCCAGAAAATGGGCAGCCGGCAGGTGAACAATCAGGAAATGGTCAACCGGCAACTGTGCCGCCGGTCAGCGATCCGAACGCTCAGCCGTCTGGATAAATTTTAGAACTAAAGATTCCACGTAATCCAGATAGAAAAATCTGAGCAGCGAATTGGCACAGGATGTTTGGTTACCTGATAGCAGGTAGTTGATAGCGGGTTGTACGCTTACCTGCTCAGTTCTTCTCAAGCCCGCTCTGTTTTTCAAGGCACGAGAAATGACGGTGCCATCTCATATTGGCGTATTTTGGGCTATCTCTGCCTCCAAAAGAGATAGCGATACCTTTTTTCTTACCGCTATACCCTTAGTTATCCACGGGGAGTACAGCGCGCACGGCCTGTGCTACATCGCGGGCCGGTATCACCCGTATGCCGGCAGCGTGCTCGTCAATCTCGCAGTGAGCAGGGACGATAGCGGTGGTAAATCCCAGGCGGGCTGCCTCCCCGATACGTCGCGATAAGCCGGTGATGGGGCGAAGCTCTCCCGTCAGTGATACCTCCCCTAATGCGATGACTCCAGGGGCGAGGGGAAGATCAGCGGCAGATGACGCCAAAGCGAGGGCGATAGCCAGATCGGTAGCGGGTTCGCTGGCGCGTGCGCCACCGATTGTGGAGACGAAAATATCCTGACGTTCAACAGCGATTCCGAGGCGAGATTGCAAGACGGCTAACATCATCGCCACACGCGGGCTATCGACGCCTGTGGTGGTGCGACGCGGTGGCCCGGCAGCGCTCACGCACAGGGCTTGCACCTCCACGGGCATAGGGCGGCGCCCTTCGAGGGTAATCGTCACGCATGTGCCCGGAACGCTCAAGTTTCGCTCCGATAGAAATAATCCGGAGGGGTCTGGTAGCCCGTGGATTCCGGAATCGACAAGTTCGAAACAGCCAACTTCGTCGGTTGCCCCATACCGATTTTTTACTGCCCGAACAAGGCGCAATCGGGAATGGCGTTCGCCTTCGAAATGGCATACGACATCGACGAGATGTTCTAGTACCCGAGGCCCGGCGATAGATCCATCTTTGGTGACGTGACCGATGAGAATAATCGGCAGATCAAGGGTTTTTGCGGTGTTGACCAGTGCTGAGGTTACTGCTCGGACTTGAGCGACACCGCCGCTAGCCCCGTCAGTATGCGGATCGAGAATTGTTTGGACGGAATCAACGATTAACAGTGATGGGCGCGACTGGGTGATATGCCCGAGAATTTTTGCCAGATCAGCTTCGGAGGTCAACAGCAGATGTTCGTGCAGGGCATTGATTCGTTCAGCTCGGGAGCGTACCTGTGAGGCGGATTCTTCGCCGCTGACGTAGAGCACGGGAGGTAATCCGGCGCGATGAGCCTGTGCGGCAGCGCGAGCGGCAACGTCTAATACCAGCGTTGATTTTCCAACGCCTGGCTCACCGGCAAGCAAAATGACGACACCCGGGACGATCCCACCGCCGAGAACGCGATCTAGCTCATCAACACCAGTGGGAGTCTTAACGGAGGCTTGGCTGGAGACGTCAGTAATCGGTTGGGCCGGACTGCGGGGAGCCAGGGGTGTCAATCGGGTATCTGCAGGGGTAGATATTTCGTCAATCGTGCCCCAAGCGTGGCACTGCGAGCAGCGACCAACCCATTTTGTCGTGGTCCACCCACAATCGCTGCACAGGTAGCTCGCTTTCGCTGTTTTTGCCATTGAGCTACTTTCGGACGTTTCGGTTCGCGAATTCCTCCAGGAGCGCGGAGTCACCGGAGACGATCAGAGTATCTCCCTGACCGATCTTCGTCTCAGAGTTGGCGTATTCAAAGGGCTGACCAGGGGATTTCACCCCAATAATCGTCACGCCGAAGCGCTCGCGTACTCGGGATTGGGCGATAGTGAAGCCGATAAGATCGCGCGGGGGAATCATCTTGACGATCGTGAATTGATCTTCCATTTCGATGTAGTCAAGCATCCGCCCAGAGAGCATATGCGCCACTCGTTGCCCGGCGTCATATTCGGGATAGATGACGTGGGTAGCCCCGATGCGCTTGAGGATAGTGCCATGTTCGCGAGAGGTGGCTTTTGCCCAAATATCACGGATTCCTAGATCGACGAGGTTTGCAGTAATGAGCACGGAGGCTTCGAGGTTTCCTACTCCGACGACGGCCACATCGAAATCTTCTGCGCCGAGTTGGTGGAGGGCTTCGGCACTGCGAGCGTCGGCTTCCACAACCCGAAAACGATGTGACCACTGTTGGGCACGATCTGCGTTCGCTTCCACCGCGAGAACGTCTTTACCGAGACGGTCTAAGGTCACGGTGATCGCTGAGCCGAATCGTCCTAAGCCGATAACGAGAGCGGCATTAGTGAGGCTGTCAGCCATAACTCCTCCTGATTAAAGCGGGCGTGCTTAGCCGATGATGGGGCGATCTTCCGGAAGGCGGATGACGCGTCGGCGCGAACGCAATGCGAGCGCACCGGCAAAAGTCATCGTACCGACTCGACCAAGGTACATCACGACGATGAGAACAAGTTTGCCAGCAGTGGGCAGGTTTTGCGCTAGCCCTGTGGATAATCCGCACGTTGCGAACGCAGAGACGGTGTCGAATAGGACTTGGCCGAGTGGTTCGCCAGAGATCTGCAAAATCGCCAGTGAGGCGACGCCAACAACGAAAGCGCCGAGGAATGCCGCAGAAATAGCGAGCCGAATGACATCTGGGGGAAGGCGCTTGCCAAAGACTTCAGTATCTCGATCGCCGCGGGCTTCGGCCAAAATTGCTAGGACGAGCACAGCAAAGGTTGAGACTTTGATACCCCCACCCGTCGATGCGGAACCTGAGCCGATGAACATGAGTGCGTCCATCGTCAGCCAAGTCCCTTGGGACATCGAGGCAATATCGACGCTACTGATTCCGGTTGAACGGACGGTTGTGGCGTGGAAGAGCGTTGCCAGGATGTGTTGGTTGAGGGTGAGGTCGCGGAATGCTCCGTTCCATTCTTGAGCGCCAATCATCACTACGGCAGTGATCCACACCAGGGCGTAGGTGGTGACGGTGAGTTTGGTATGGATCGTCCAACGGCGCGGCGAACGAGGATTTTGGGCGATGTTGAGCATGACGGGGAAACCCAAGCCGCCGCAAATTGTGCCCATCATGATAGGCACGCAGATAGCCCAGTTACCTACTGCGAATCCTAAGTTGGGTTCGATAATGAATCCGGCATTGTTGAACGAGGAGATAGAGGTGAAAACGGCGTGGAATAGCCCTTTGAGGAAGGATCCTTCGCGGTCCATAAAAGATGGAAGGAGGGCGAGCGCGATCAGGGTTTCTGCGCTCATAGAGGTAATAATGACGACTTTGAGCAGACCGCCGACTTCTCCGAGGCGTGATCCGGTTTCATTCGCTGCCAAGATGCGTTGTGTCAGCCCGATATGGCGAGATATGGCGAGTCCGATCAGGGAGGCCAGGGTCATCACGCCGAGCCCGCCGATTTGGATACCGACGGCAATGGCTGTCTGCCCGAATGGTGACCAGTATGTTGCGGTGTCAACGATGCTGTGCCCCGTCACGCATACGGCGGATGTTGCCGTGAATAGTGCCTCAACGATATGTGCTGGGGGAGCGTCGGTGGTGGCGATGGGTAGGCAGAGTAGTGAGCTGATGATCAAAATGATGAGGGCAAAGACGATCAGCGCCAATCGGGCCGGATAGTTACGAGCAAAGTGGTCGATCTTGTCGCGTATTCGCGATCCGGTAGGGGCGACGGGCAGTTCACTGGTCATCATTCACCTCCTCAGGTGCCTCAGACGTGCGGCGTGGCAGTAAAATATTCACGTCGTACTGTGACTCATAGATGAGACAAAGCACTGACAAGCGTAGCCCAAAACGAAGAAGAGAGTTAGCGTTGTGGCATATTGGACGTTCTTAGCCGAAGTGAGTAATGCCTGTTTGCGGGCTGAACGACAAGTAATACCCAGTGTGTACGGGCTTAGCACGCTGCGATGCGGCGCTGTTTATCGCCAAATGGGTATGTGGCTAGCGCGATAGTGACTGAAACAACGAGGGGTATTCGTCAAAAATTCTCTTGTTTCTGATGTTGTTTGTGAGGAAATCGGGTAAGGTGTGATTCGATATCACGCACACGCCGTGTTGCATAGCAGCATGGATACCCCATACGGGAAACGAGGACGAGCATGGCGCAGCTTCCCCCATCAGCACCGCGATTTTTCACTGTCGCTGAGGTTGCTGAATTAACGCGCGTTTCGCGCATGACGGTTTACCGGATGGTCCATTCGGGCGAGCTGCCAGCAGTGCGTATTAGTAATTCCTATCGCGTTCCACGATCGGCTGTAGAACAGCTTCTCGCGCAGGCCGATATGGATATCCAGTTGGGGATCGCAGAAGCGTAGTATTCCTAACGTTTCACCAATTGGCTTGTTGATTCACTGCTTAGGTGCGGTAGGATCTTTCTCGTTCAATCGCGTGATAACACGACGAACATCACAAGCATCGGAGGCCACCTTATGGGTTCGGTAATCAAGAAGCGCCGCAAGCGTATGTCGAAGAAGAAGCATCGTAAGCTGCTTCGTAAGACGCGTCACCAGCGCCGCAATAAGAAGTAATTGCGGTAGGCGTGTAAGAACCGGTTTCCTTTGGGAAGCCGGTTCATTGTTTTACTGCGCGTTAATGCGGCTATGGGTTTGTGTGTTCATAGAGTGAGGCAGACTTCAGGCCGGTAATGGAGGCTGCGTAGAGCTGTGGCGGTATGCGTCTCGTTGTGAGATGTCCACCGACGTGGAGAGCTGCATATTCTGTGGGTGAATCTACGATAAGTGGTGAGATGAGATTACTGAGATGTGTGGATAATTTGACGAAGAATCTTTGAATGGAGACTGACGAGTAAGCTATCGCAAAGGCGTGCGTAGCTATGGCTTGTTGCGTTCTCAAATTCTCGATCGCTTGAGGTGCGCGTGTCACGTCTGCCGTCCCCTGACTGGGGACATTTCTCCCTATATGTGTCGCAAAAGTTGTCGGAAAAGCGCGGTAACACCGGGAAACACCGTAGCGCAGGGGAACACAGCCTCTCGCGTTTTTTGTCAGACGTCTTATACTGGAGAGTATCTCAGAGGGGAAGGATGAGAGAAAGTGGTTAATTGGCTCAGCGACGAAGAGCAGCTATCGTGGCGGCGGTTTCTCCGCGGATACGCTCTCGTGCTTGAAGGCGTGAACCAGGATCTCCTAAATCAGTCTGATTTGTCGATCAACGAATACGAAGTACTTGTGCGTCTATCGGAATCTCCTGATTTTCAATTGCGGATGTCCTGCTTGGCACGAGATTTAGTCCATTCGCGCTCGCGGTTAACGCACGCGATCAAGCGTATGGAAGATCGGGGCTTAGTGCGCAGGCATCCGTGTAGCGAGGATCGTCGGGGAATCGTATGTCAGCTCACTCAGGAGGGGTACCGTACGTTAGTGCGCGCTGCTCCGGGGCATGTGGAATCTGTTCGTCAGCATCTCCTCGATCATCTCACTAGCGAGGAGTTTGCAACGTTGGGAGAGATCTTCGGCAAGCTGATTGAAAAAGAAGAAAAGTAGTTCATGGAGATAACGACAATACATCTCGTCCGGCATGGAGAGGTCCATAACCCGGAGGCGGTGCTTTATGGGCGGCGCCCTGGCTACCATCTGTCCGAGCTTGGGCGGCGTATGGCTGACGGTTTAGGGCAGGCCTTTGCCTCGCATGATATTCGTTTAGTCCTCGCCTCGCCGCTAGAGCGCGCAGTGGAAACGGCAACGCCAACGGCCCAGGCGTTTGGGCTCCCCGTCGGGCAAGATGTGCGCCTGATTGAGGCGGATAATAAATTCGAGGGAGTTCCCGTCAATAAAAACCGCTGGGTGTTGGCTCATCCGCGATATTGGTCGTGGTATCTCAATCCGCTGACTCCATCATGGGGGGAACCGTACGTTGAGGTTGTGGCGCGGATGTCTGCGGCGATTGCCGAAGCGCTTGAACAGGCTCGCGGTGGTGAAGCGGTGTTAGTCTCGCATCAGTTACCGATTTGGACTATGCGACGTTTTATTGAGCGTAAGCCTTTTGCTCACGACCCGCGTAAACGAGAGTGCTCTTTGGCGTCGGTTACGTCGTTGACCTTCGCAGATAAGCAACTGTTGGCTTTGGATTATTGGGAGCCCGTAGGGGAACTGCTGACGCAGGCGGCAGATATGGTTCCGGGAACCTCGCAGGCAGCGGCACACGCCTGAAGCGGGCGATGGTGTTGGCGTGCTGGTATTGGTGTAGGGCTACTCGGAAGAGCTACGTAGAGGTTTTGTGATCTGAGAGCAGGAGAAGTGTAGTGGTCTTGCCTCGGCTAGCTGACGCATTGGAGAGATAGTCTTTCGATAGTCATGTGGCTGGGGTGGGATCGGGTCAATCCGATCCCACCCCAGCCACATGTATGTTTTCTGCGTATATACCTACTGCGGTTTACTCTCAGTGCTCGTCGTAGTGGTCGCCGTGTTCGTGGTGCAGATGACCATCGTGGAGGTAGTCAATGTGCCCATCGTGTTCCACGGCTTCATGCCCGCACTGTGGTGCGTGGGTGTGACCGCCGTGATCTTCGCTTTCGCGGTGCTCTGAGGTGGTGTGCTCGTCGTAGTGGTCGCCATGTTCGTGGTGTAGATGACCATCGTGTAAATAATCGACGTGATCGGCGCGTTCAATTGCGGGATGGCCGCAATCCTTAGCGTGATGATGGTCGCCGTGATCTTCTGCGACAGTATGCTTATCGGTCATGATTACTCCTTGTGGTTAGACATTGATTATGTGGAGGGTGCGGTTAATCGTCGGTGTTAGCTGAGTGGGCGTGCGGCTCTTCGGCAACGTGCTTGAGAGCATCGCCGACGATATGTGCGACGTGTTGATCGCGTAGTCGGTAGATTATTTCGCGCCCGTGCCGCTCAAAATCAACTAATTGTGCAGCTCGTAAGACGCGTAGGTGTTGCGAAACGGCGGGCTGGCTCAAGGCTAGTTGATCTACCAGATCGCCGACTCGCGCAGGGGAGTGAGCGAGTGTTTCGAGGATGGCTAAGCGGTGTGCATTGCCGAGCACGGAGAAAATCTCCGCGGCTTGTTCCCAACGATTCATGCTCATATAAATATATAAGCATAAATGAATGTATTGGTCAAGTGTATATGAGATGAAAACGATTGGATATCTAAAGATTTGCGGGCAGAAATACGAAGAAAGGCGAACGAGGATCGAAAATAAGGAACCTGAAATGAAGAGCTAGCGGCCAGTAAATAAAAGGGTTGTCACATATCTGCCTCGTAACCGGCAGTGCTAATAGGTGTCGCGAGAGCACGTCAGGCAAACCTGAGCTACAAGCCAAATAAGGTGATTTACTCCGTGAGTGCCACCGAGTATCTGCCGATACCCTCCGGCAAGTAGTACGGCTAGCAGGCTCATATAGCTGCTCAGAACGCAATAGCGTAAATAGTAGAACGACGTATCAAAACTCGGTGCTAGTTGCGTGCCCGCGAAAGGAGATAGCGGCTGGTTAGCGCCCATACGGCAATCTACCCCAATACGTTCCCGCCAACGACGGTTACCTGGTTAGCAGTTGCTACCCATTCAACACTGGTTTCCCGTTCAACAGAACTACCTGCACAATAGTGGTTTTTGTGCCACTCGACAGTAGTTGCATATCGGGAATGCTGGCTACGGCTGCCCGCTAGCGGCACATACTGACCCGCCGCCACACCGAGTCGCAGTCAACTTTAGAGGGTATCTAAGGATTCCTCGTACGGATCAATGAGCTCTACCTGCGATATAACCCTGGAGAATCGTCATCCTCGTCGGTACGCCGCGGCGGTCTAGGCGCAGAGGAATCTGGGGGAGAAGCAGGTGACTCGTCGGTGTTCTCCGATTCTTCCTCGCGTAGCCGCTGCTCGTATGCCTTACGGCGATTGCGGGCTTCAAGACGGGCAAGAAACTCCGGATCGTCATCTGGAGCGACAGGACCACTCGGAGCAGCAGGCCGCCCAAATCCGACAGAGCGATAACCCGAGTTGAACACATTTTGGTACTTAAAGTACAGCCAGATCAGCGCACCTATCCCGGGGACGAGAATAATCAGAAGAAGCCAGGCAAGTTTAGAGATACGGGCCGGCATTACTGGTGTGCGCACGCAATCCATAACGGCATAGATAACCAGCGCTATCAGAAAAATAATCGGTAGTATTCGTCCCACGTCTCTAGCCTAATTGACAACTGTGTTTTTCTTAAGTTAAGTCTCATACAGCTACACTAGGAGCGCAACAGCCAGGGTGAGGGCATAGCCTAATTCGATGAGCCCGGTATCGCGCAGCACGACGATGAGATCACGCCCACGGGCGCCAGCTAATACATAGCGCCGAGCAAGTACCCCGCTCCACGCCATAACGATTATGACTACCCATCCCACTGGATAGCGCACAGCAATACCGCAGCCACAGATCAGCGCCACAAGCATGAGACCGCACCAGCTATAGCGCGCCCACTGATCCCCGAGGCGAACAGCTAAAGTTCGTTTTCCAGCCTGAATATCGGTGGGAATATCGCGAATATTGTTAATCATAAGCAGGGCACAGGCAATTAACCCCACTCCGGTTGCCCCGACCCATGCAGTCCACGGCGCATGAGAGCTTTGCGTGTAGGTTGTTCCGACGGTGGCGACATAGCCGAAGAACACCATCACGAAGAGTTCTCCTAAACCAATATAGCCATACGGATGTGTGCCTCCAGTGTAGAACCAGGCAGCAGCAACAGCTCCCGCCCCAAGGGCAAGTAGCCAATAGTGCCCGGACCACATCACCAAGAGCAGGCCACATATACAGGCAGCAGCAAAATGGGCAAAAGCGAGTAGCTTTACGGTGCGGGGCGGTACTTTCCCGCCGCCGGTTAGACGGGGTGGGCCAGAGCGAAATTCATCTGTCCCGCGAATCCCGTCAGAATAATCATTGGCAAAGTTGACCCCGATTTGAAAGAAGATTGCGACGAGGGCTGCGAGGATAGCTCTGCCTGCATGAAAACCACCGATGCTACCGGCTGCGCCCGTGCCTAAAATAACCGGCGCAACAGAAGCGGGCAGTGTCCGAATACGGGCACCTTCGCACCAGTCGGTCAAGGTTGCCATAGTGTTCCTTTCTTTGCCTACGCAGCCGTGCTCGCACCCGTCAGAGAGACGCAAAGCATTTATCGTTCTAGCGGGCGCTAAAAATGCTTTCTCGATTGTTAGATATGAGCGGCGAGATACTCCTGTGCGAGCTGCTGCACGTGACGCCGATTGATTTTACCGGAATCCGTCATCGGCCAATGCGTGGCAAGACTGTGCAATGTGAGCACATAGCGTGGTGACCAGCCGATACCCAACTCCGATTTAACCCAGGAGCGAATGACGGTAATATCGCAGGACTGGGCCGGGCGGTCAGTATCGTCAATAACCGCCACAACAGCTTCTCCCCATGTTTCGTCCGGTACCCCGACCACAATGCTCGTCCATCCAGTGCGGGTGATAGCGGATTCGATGAGCTGTGGATGGACGGTTAATCCCCCAGTGGTAATGGCATCGTCAGCCCGCCCTAAAATGCGCAGGTACTCGCCGTCAAATACGCCGACGTCATTAGTGATATGTACCCGCGGGCTCCTATCCGCCAGCACATGCGGATCGTGCCCACCACAATATCCCAATGCGACGCTAGATGAGGCCAGGTGAACCCGTCCGTCTGCTTCGTCGATATGGATTGCTGTATCGCCAATCGGCAGACCGTCATATACGCAACCGCCGCACGTCTCCGTCATGCCATACGAGGTGTGAATCTGCAGCCCGCGCTGTTTCGCAGCCTCCAGCAGAGTTTCCTGGGTAAATGCGCCACCGACAAGAAAACAAGCAGAACTTAGCATGGCACATAGCTGCGGATCGGCGAGGATTCGAGCTAGCTGGGTGGGAACAACGGAGAGATAGAACTTCGTTAAATCCGCTATCTGATTGGCTACCGCCTCGGGGTTAGCCAAAGACAATGCGCGAGCATATAACGGGCTTTTGCCGGATGAGTTATCAAGGGTTTGCAGTTCGCCGCTCAGATCTACAAGCACGGTGCGCACAATGGTTTGGAATCCGGCGATGTGATGATAGGGCAGCTCGCAGGCCCATACCTGTGGTCCATCTAGCGCCTGATGTGTGGCGTGCGCGGAGGCGATTAACGAATCCCAACTCAGTGCCACAATTTTTCCGGTTCCACTGGTCGAACCAGAGGTGCGCATAAGGACTCCCGTATGCGGTGGATAGCCTAAGGCACGCACTTCCTCGCGAACAGCATCCGGGGTGTTATTCGGGGCGATCAGGCACAACGGGGCCGGTTCTGCACCGGCCAGATACTGGGTTAACGCCCGACGTACGGCAGCCTCAACCCGAGTACATGCAGCTATCCCGCTTCCGCCGGAGATGATCTCAAGTTCAGGCATAGTAGGGGAAATCCTCCCAATGAGGAGCGCGCTTTTCCAAGAATGCATCCCGCCCCTCTTGAGCTTCGGCGGTCATGTAGGCCAGTCGGGTTGCTTCACCAGCAAATACCTGCTGACCAGCTAGCCCGTCATCGGCGAGATTGAAGGCGAATTTCAACATGCGCAGGGCTTGTGGTGATTTCATGGCCAGAATACGGGCATATTCACAGGCCGCCTCTTCGAGCTGGGCGTGTGCGACGGCTTCATTGATGACGCCCCAACGTTCTGCCTGCTCAGCAGAGTATTCGCGAGCCAGGAAAAAGATCTCGCGCGCACGTTTATCGCCTACTTGTCGGGCGAGCAGAGCCGAACCGTAGCCCGCATCAAAGGAGCCAACATTGGCGTCAACCTGCATAAAGCGTGCATGCTCCCGCGAAGCGACGGACAAATCGCAGACGACATTCAGGGAATGACCGCCACCTGTGGCCCAACCGGAGACGGCGGCAATGAAAATCATCCCGCTGGTGCGCATGAGCCGTTGAACTTCGAGAATATGGAGTCGGCCCGCGCCACCGGCACCAGCGCGCAAAGCGGCATGCGCTGCCGATACATTCTCCGGTAGGCAAGCAGCAAGAGGGGTAGTGCTATCAGACGATCTATTAGGTGATGTTTCGGCCTCAGGATGGGGAGCGGCTACGCCTGCCTCTGTATGTACCGATTGTGCCGATAGCGCGCTCGCGTTGTCGTAGCAGTATCCGTCTTTTCCTCGGATTCGCTGATCTCCTCCGGAACAAAACGCCCATCCGCCGTCGCGCGGTGAGGGACCATTTCCGGTGAGGATGACGGCACCAATTTCTCCGCTTAATCGCGCATGATCGATAGCTCGATATAGCGCGTCAACTGTTTCGGGTCGGAAAGCATTGCGCACTTCCGGGCGGTTAAACGCGATGCGCACTAACGGCAGGTCGCGCTCGTGGACGCAGCGGTCGCCGTCATATAGCCGTTCTACTCCGCGGTGGTAGGTAATATCCCCGTCGGGAAAACCAGGAATTGACCGCCATTTGCGCGGGTCGAAGATGTCGGATACTGGTTCAGGTAGGGGATGGACATGATCGTTCATAGCGTCATTGTGCCAGGACGGCACGGGTTTTGCTGTGGGACGAACATTTTCAGGCAACATTCAGGTGAAGCTCACGAAATGGGAAGATAATGGTGTGACGCTAATTTCTGTAGCCAGTACCGCTCGGGATACGTCCCGAAATGTGGTGAAGATGACCGCGCCACTGTGCTAGGAGGAAAATCTTAGTGTTTGTGAGTGCGCGCAGCGGCCTGAGAAAGGACACAGGTAATGAACGACGAGGAGTGGCAGCCAGTGGCCGGTAATGGTGCGGAGTATCAGCCAGGCGCAGATCCGCAAACAGGGCAAGCTCAAATGGGGCAAACTCAGTTTGGGTTTGGGCCGACGCAGGACGCAGAACACGGCGCCCATCAAGGCGCTGAACCGGCAGAGATACCTTCGGCACATGTTTCGGATTCGGCGGGCACCTCCTCCCACAGTGGCGATACTGCCTCTGTGCTTATGCCGACGCACCCTGGGCAAGCAGCGGTAACGCCCGATCCGGCATCTTGGGATCAGGGCAATGAAAGCCAACTGCAGAATGGATGTTCAGATGGCGACGCCGTGGCTCAGCCTGATTTTTCTGCGCCGCCTGTTGCTCCAGACGTGGCGGCGATGCCGCAAGCACATTCACATTCGCCGCTGTTTTCTGATGGAGAATCTGCGCCGTCATCGCATGTGGATAGGCAGAGTGCGGCATCTCGTCAGGTAACGGCGGAATACCCAGTGGGTCATTCTTCTAGCTGGGGCTCAGAGCAGGTGGCGGGCGGTACGTCGGCGATTAATCAGGGTAGCGAGAGCGTACAACACAATGCTGCGTTTACTGCCTCCTCGGAATCTTCCTCCTGGGATTCTTTACCGACGCAGGAGGTGCCGTTCCTGGGTTCTCATACGGCGAGGTCGGCGTCTGCTGCCCCCGTATGTGATACCTCGGTGGCGAGCACGTCAGAGCAAAAGAACGGAGCGCCCGAGCAGCCGTTCGCTTCGCAACAGCCGGTCATCTCGCAACCGTCGGTCGCGTCAGGAGAATTCGATCAGCCTGGGCAGTTCGCCGGATCCGCATCAACTATGCCCGATCCGAATCCGATTCACACGCCTCACGATGAGCAGATGAGCTATCCGCCAGCAGCAACGATGCCGCTGCCCCAGTACTCGAATGAACGCCCTGAGCAACAAATGCCGTGGAGTGGTTGGGAAGAAAAACAGGCCGGTAAAGCCTCGCGGTCTAAGCGCCGTCCTGGTTGGGCGGCACTGATTGCGGTCGGTCTGGTTGCTTCATTAGTCGGAGCAATGATTGGGGTCGGAGTGATGTCGTGGCGGTGGGGGCAGGCCCGCCCAGCTTCCATGCCGCAGCCGACAGCTACCGGAACGACTCAACTCGTCAGCTCGGTTGGTTCTACCCCAGATTGGCATGCCGTCTCAGAAGCAGTTAGCGGTGCGGTGGTTTCCATTGATGTCGAAACAGGATCTGAAGCGGCAGCAGGATCTGGCTTTATTATTGACGCCGATGGGCATGTACTCACCAACGATCACGTCGTTGATGGGGCACAGAAGATTGCGGTCAAACTTTCCGATGGTCGGATCTATGAGGCAAGCGTGGTTGGCACAGATGAATCAACAGATTTAGCGGTGCTGGCGCTCAAGTCCCCTCCGAAAGATCTGAGCGTCGCCCAGTTAGGATCCTCTGCAGATCTTAAGGTTGGTCAAGCGGTTGCCGCTATCGGTAATCCGTTGGGATTGTCAACGACGATGACGACAGGCATTATCTCGGCGCTTGATCGTCCAGTCCAGACTTTTAAGACGGGTCAGAATTTGCGGGATGCGACGCGGGTGGTCACGAATGCGATTCAGATTGACGCTGCGGTTAATCCGGGTAATTCTGGCGGGCCGGTATTTGATTCCAGTGGGCGCGTGATTGGGATTGCTTCCTCGATTGCGTCACTATCTGAAACGCGGGAATCACAAAGCGGATCAATCGGTTTAGGTTTTGCCATTCCTATTGATTTGGCGCAGCGAATTGCAAAAGAACTTATTGAACACGGGGTCGCACAACACGCCTATATCGGTGTGCAAATTAAAGACGGAATTGGCACTGCACAGGGAACGTCCTGGACTGGGGCAGAGATCCAGAAGGTGGAAGCGGGAACGCCGGCAGAAAAAGCGGGCCTGCGTGCAGGTGATGTGGTTTTGAAGGTAAATGGCCACGATGTTTCGTCAGCGATTTCTCTGACGGGTTATGCTCGGCAGTTTGCAGCCGGGGATATCCTCACTTTGCTCGTCGAGCGTAACGGCGAACTCCTCAACGTCGATGTCACGCTCGCAACGCGCGCAGATTCCTAAATCATCGTCGTGGATGTTTCCAATAAAGGAAACAGCGATGAAGTGGTAGCTGTGCCGTTATCCGCCGGAGGTTGGCGTTCATATCTGACCTTGGGCAACACATAATTCACCGGACTGACGTGTGTCGGGTCGATTCCATAAGGAGTAGGCTCGACACACGTCATATTGTGCGGAGATTATTGTGCTGAAAACGTCGTAAAACGATAATCCATCAAGTCAGTATCAGTGAGTTAACGGCTCATAAGCTCTAGCTGGAACACGTCAGGTGACGTGTAACGCGAGAGGAGCTTCTGCTTTTATACGCTCATGAAAAGGGCAGACGAAAACGGTAGGGAATAACGGAATACTGTACGGGCTAAGAATGGCAAGGGATCTAAGATTGGCCCAGGCTGGGAGCTGCAAGCTATGTGAAGGCATGCGCGGATTGGCAAGGAATCCAGGATCGCCACTAATGCGGGAAGTCGGTATATGACACGACCAGTCGGCATGTAACACGGTCGAAGCGTGGTACATGCAAAGGGTAAGCGGTGCGCCTCTACGCCGTCAGCAGTGTGTGGACGGCAAAAGCGAAGAAAGAATCCGGCAAATTAATAACGGAGAATACCGCTATCTTCCCCAAAAGTACTGTTTGCGGCGCTAAAGGTAGTTAACACGCGCGCGGTATGACTAGCAAAGATGAACACAATAAAACGACGGGGATGTTTGTTGGGATGTGTATTAGGGCAGGCGGTATTCGACCTCCCAAAAATCTCGAAAAACAGGGCGTTACCTTATCGCTGCGGATTACGCTGGTGGGCGGACGGCATGATCGAGCACCTGACGCGCGAGTGGATCGAGGGTATCGAATACGTCCTGCCCGATCGGGCCAATTAACGTCAGCCACGCAGCGTCATCGTCGTAGCCGACAACAACCTGTGGAATGACGAGTGATCCGCTGTGGATACCGCGATTAACAGTAAATATATGCTCGCTATAGTGATCGGCAAAGACTGCGGGTTCGTCTGGCTCAGGGAAAGTAGTGGCACACAGGGCAATCAGGCCGGTGCCGGCACGGGTATAGGTATTGCGAATTTCCGCAGTGTCGTAGAGCTGTTGCCACCAGGAGCGGAAATCGTGGTACTGCTTTGAGCTGCCAGGGGGAGCATCGCTGCTTATGCTTGCCGCATGCCCACAGCATATTAGGGCCGGTGCGGGCGCACCTGAGAAGCTGACCACGCCAGGAAGCGAAACGAAAGTAGCAATGTTCGGGCGATGTGGCAGCGGTGTCGTCTGCGCGCGCAGTTGTGGAATCGTCAACACGAATAATGATGTTACGCGGCTATCTGGTTAAATGCAGGTATGAAACGTGCGACCTTGGCAAAGAATCCGGATGACGTCTCGTCGATGTTCGACGAGGTATCGAGCAAATATGACATCACCAATGCGGCACTGACGGGCGGCATGGTCTACGTTTGGCGTCATGCTACTCGGGATGCGATTAATCCACAGCCGGGGATGCGAATTTTGGATATTGCGGCTGGAACGGGAACGTCAGCAGCCTCGTATGCTGCTTGTGGTGCACAGGTTGTAGCGAGTGATTTTTCGGAAGGCATGATGCGCGAAGGACGTCGGCGCTATCCCGATATGGAGTTTGTGCGGGCAGATGCGATGGATCTACCTTTCGCGGATAATAGCTTTGACGTAACCACGATTTCCTACGGCTTGCGCAATATTCATGATCCGTTGGTGGCCTTAGCGCAGATGTTACGGGTAACTAAACCGGGTGGGCGGGTTGTTATTACTGAATTTTCCCGTCCGACGTGCCCCGTCTTTCGGGGATTGTATGAATTCTATCTGGGGGCGATTATGCCGCGGATTGCTTCAGTCGTCTCCTCCGATCAGGCGGCGTACCACTATCTTGTTGAATCGATCATGGATTGGCCGGCGCAGCAGGAACTAGGGCAGATGATTGCCAGTGTGGGCTGGCAGGATGTGGAGTATTGCAACCTGACAAATGGGATTGTTGCTATTCATCGGGCCCGTAAACCCTTAGCTGAGAAAGCGGCGTGATCCTCGGATTTGGCAGCGCGGTATTCTTTTGGGTAGCCGACGCGAGTATGCCCCTGACGGTAGTGGAACGCTGAGCTAGCTTGAGATTTTTGGATAGAACCGCATGGAGCGTGGCTGAGCGCTATAGCTATTTTCTTCTGCCGAGATACTATTTTGGCAACTGAACTGTGCTGTTAATATCGGGCAAAAATTTTCCTAATGTTTCCTGGAGTGCGTAGACTTATTCACGGTATAGCGGGGAATAATTTTGCGTGAAAGGCGGCGAGTATGGCACAAGATGCTGACGTTATCGTCGTCGGCGCAGGCCCCGCAGGAAGTGCCACCGCCTACTATTTAGCCTTGCATGGGTTGCACGTCATTCTTTTGGAAAAAGCGACGTTTCCGCGGGATAAAACCTGTGGTGACGGTCTGACTCCGCGCGCTGTGGGTGAGCTGATTCGCATGGGAATTTCCCTGCGCGAGGAAGATGGCTGGGTGCGTAACTACGGAGTGCGTGCCTACGGCGGCGGGCACTGTATTGAAGTTCCGTGGCCAGAATTGTGCTCAATGCCTTCCTGGGGAACGGCACGCCGACGAATCGATCTGGACCATATGCTTGCTCAGCATGCGGTGGCGGCTGGAGCGCACCTGCGAGAAGGTGTGCATGTTTGTGCTCCGCTCTACGATGAGCGTTCTGGTCGGGTCATTGGGGTCGAAGCGCAGGAGCGCAATTCCTTAGCTGAGGTGCCCGTAGCGGGATCTCGTCAGGATGTTCCTCGTAGCCAATATCGCGCTCGTTTTGTTGTTGACGCTGGCGGTGTAGCTGCTCGGTTAGCGACGTCATGTGGGCGCACCAAGAAAATGAATCGTCCGATGGGCGTCGCAGTACGCACGTATTTTGAGTCGCCGCTCGCCCAAACGGACATGATGGAGTCCCAGCTAGAGTTGTGGGCAGGAGAGCCGGGGCGTTCCGAACAGTTACCGGGATATGCCTGGATGTTTGCGGTTGGCGATGGTCTGGTCAATGTCGGTTTGGGTTCGCTGTCGGCGACGGCGAAAGCCTCCGGGATTAACCATAAAAACGTTTTGCAACAGTGGCTGGCCCATACGCCGGAAGAATGGGGTCTTACTGCGGAAAATCAGCGTGGGCCGATTCAGGGGGCGGCTTTGCCGATGGCCTTTAATCGCACCCCGCATTACGCCAATGGGTTAGCGCTGGTCGGTGATGCTGGCGGCATGGTTTCCCCGTTCAATGGCGAGGGGATTGCCTACGCGCTTGTTAGCGGTCGGTTGCTTGCTGATTCGATTGTGCAGGCGATGTCGCGTCCGTCGGTGCGCGAACAAGATCGGGCTATGGAGCAATATCCCATGCTGATGCGCGATGAACTAGGCGGATACTACACATTGGGGCGCATTTTTGCGAAACTTATCGAAAATCCCGCTGTTATGCATATATGTGTTAAATACGGTTTGCCGCGTCCCGCGCTCATGAAACTTGTCATGAAATTGCTTTCTGATTCGTATGATCGTCATGGTGGTGATTGGATGGATAGGTTCATTACCACGCTAACGAAGGTGGTGCCGCGAGCATGACGAACTGGCTAGAGAATACGTGCCCGCGCCTTTCGGGCTGTAGGGTGGAAGGTGAACTGCGCATTGGCGCGAGAATGCCTTCGATGAAGAACGGACATGTGGAGGACTAAATGTATTCGTATGTTCCCTTGTTAGTGATGATCATTGCCGCTGGCGTGGTCGCGGTCGCTGGTCTGTTAATGAGTGCCATCCTGGGCCCCAAGCGGTACAACCGCATTAAGGTTGCCAACTATGAATGTGGCCTAGAAGCAACTCCGAGTGCTGGTCACGACGGGCGATTCCCAGTGAAGTATTTTTTGACGGCAATGACCTTCATTATCTTTGATATCGAAGTGGTTTTCCTGTACCCGTGGGCGGTTAATGCCAATCGCCTGGGGTTGTTTGGCGTCGTTGCGATTGCGACCTTTGTATTCCTTATCACCGTCCCATTCATGTATGAGTGGCGTCGTGGCGGATTGGAATGGGAGTGAAATAAATGGGAATTGAAGAGAAAGCCGGAGGAAAGCTCCTCACTGGAATTGAGGCGGTGGCTGGCTGGTCGCAGGCTCGCTCTCCATGGCCAGTAACGATGGGCTTGGCGTGTTGCGCTATCGAGATGATGGCCTTCGGTGCGGTGCGTTTCGACGCCGCTCGTATCGGCATGGAAGTGTTCCGCGCTTCGCCTCGTCACGCCGATCTCATGATTATTTCAGGGCGAGTTAGCCAAAAGATGGCCCCGGTAGTTCGCAATGTCTACGATCAGCTCATGGAGCCCAAATGGGTTATCTCCATGGGCGCATGCGCATCTTCTGGCGGCATGTTCAATAATTACGCGATTTTGCAGGGCATCGATCACCTCGTGCCGGTTGATGTGTACTTGCCAGGTTGCCCGCCGCGTCCAGAAATGCTGATAAACGCTATTTTTGAACTGCGTAAGAATCATATGGAAGGTCGCCCGATCGGCGAGCACCGAAAGGAAATCGCTCGCCGCGCCGAGCAGGCGGCATTGGCTGCGGTTCCGCTTGAAGAACAGAAGGGATTGCTGGCGTGAGTGAAAAAACTGACGGGACGATAGTGCCCGACGGCGCGTTCGGTGCTTCCGTTGTCGCGCAACGCTCGGGGATGTGGGGCGTGACGGATACCGGCGATACCACGGGATTCACCGGCCATAAAGAGACTTTTGTGGTGGCACGTCCGGCTCACCGGCCGTTTGGCGGATGGTTCGACGAAGTTGTCGATATTATCGTCGAATTGGCACAGGCAGATGGGTACCGCGAATACGAGGTTATCGAAAAAGTATCAATTGACAACGGTCAGTTGGTTATCTTTGTGCCGCGTGAGCGCCTGCTTGATGTTGCTCGGTATGTGCGCGACGATCAAGATTTGCGTTTTGAGATGTGCTTGGGCGTGTCAGCCGTCCACTATCCCATGGATAACGGGCGCGAGCTACATGCGTATTTCCCGCTTTTCTCCATTACCCATAACCGCGTGATCGCCTTGGAAGTGACGTGCCCGGAAGATGATCCGCACATGCCGTCGCTGTGCTCGGTTTATCCAGGCGATGACTGGTCAGAGCGTGAAGCATTTGATCTTATGGGCATCATTTTTGACGGGCACCCGGGCTTAACCCGCTCGGCGATGCCTGATGATTGGGTGGGGCACCCCCAGCGCAAGGATTACCCATTGGGCGGTATTCCAGTGGAGTACAAGGGTGCCATCGTGCCACCGCCGGATGCACGGAGGGAGTACAACTAATGACGACTATTCCACGCGCTACCGCAAGCGCGACAGATGAATCCACCGCCGGAGCGAAGGTATATGAGGCAGTCGGTGGCGATTGGGGCGATATTGCTAAGGACGCCGAAGAACTGGGCGAGGAGCATATCGTTATCAACCTTGGTCCAGTCCATCCCTCTACCCACGGTGTGCTGCGTGTTCAGGTAGAACTTGACGGTGAACGGGTAAATGAAGTGCGGGCGGCAACCGGCTTCTTACACACCGGCATTGAGAAAAACATGGAGTTCCGTACCTGGACCCAGGGCGTTGCGTTCTGTACTCGAATGGATTACGTCGCTCCGATTTTCCAGGAAGTAGCCTATTGCCAGGCGATAGAGAAACTGTTAGGGATTGAGGATCGCATCCCGCAGCGAGCACAGGCAATTCGCGTGCTCCTCATGGAGTTGACCCGTATCTCGTCCCATATCGTTGGTATTGGCTCAGGCGGTAACGAACTTGGCGCCACCACCATGCTGACCTTAACCTTCCGACTGCGCGAAGATATTTTGCGTATCCTTGAGGATATTACAGGTCTGCGAATGAACCACGAGTTCATCCGCCCAGGTGGTGTTCTTGATGATATTCCGGCGGGAGGCACCGATTATATTCGTGAGCTACTGCCCGGAGTACGCAATACGATTTCGGAAATGCAAGACCTGACGATGGATAACCCCATCTTCAAGAAGCGTCATGTCGATGTGGCGGTTTCGCCATTATCCTCGCTCATGGCCTTGTCGATGACGGGTCCGTCTATCCGCGCTGCTGGTCTGCCGTGGGATTTGCGTAAGACTCAACCGAATTCCGGCTATGAGAAGTACGAATTTGACGTGCCGGTTGCGGATAAATGCGATGCGTACAACCGCATTAAGATCAAGTTCGAAGAGTGCTACCAGTCTCTGCGTATTATCTACCAGGTTCTTGATGAGCTGGATCGGACGGCTGGGCAGCCAGTGATGATCGAGGATAAGAAGATCGCATGGCCGGCGCAGCTATCCATCTCGACCGATGGGCAGGGAAATAGCCCGGAGCACGTTCGCCAGATCATGACCGAATCGATGGAATCCCTGATTCATCACTTCAAGCTGGTCACGGAGGGGTTCCGCGTTCCGGCGGGTCAGGTGTACCACATGGTTGAGCACCCCAAGGGGATCTTTGGCGTTCACCTCGTCTCTGACGGCGGTACGCGCCCATATCGGGCACACTTCCGAGATCCTGGTTTTAATAACTTGCAGTCTCTGGCGCTGATGAGTGAGGGTGGCCTCTTGGCGGATCTCATCATTGCGCTTGCCGCTGTTGATCCGGTGATGGGAGGAGTGGACCGATAATGACACCGAACTACACGCCAGAAGTCGAACAGCGTTTGCGTGCTGACGCTGAGCAGATTATTGCGCGCTACCCGAACTCACGCTCTGCCATCATGCCGATGTTGCATCTGATCCAGTCAGAAGATGGTTTTTGTTCACCGCGGGGAATTACCCTGGTGGCAGATATTCTCGGTTTGACTCGGGCGCAAGTCTCAGCGGTAGCAACGTTCTATTCGCAATATCGTCGTCATCCCAATGGCGAATACAACGTGGGGGTATGCACTAACGCGCTATGTGCCGTGATGGGCGGCGATATTATCTGGGAGGAACTGAGCCAGTACGTCGGTGTTGGTCATGATGAAACGACGGAAGATGGCAAGATTACCCTGGAACGGCTCGAATGTAATGCCGGTTGTGATTACGCTCCGGTGATTATGGTCAACTGGGAATTCTTCGATAACCAGACGCCGCAGTCAGCGAAAGCAATTGTTGACGATATTCGAGCCGGGCGAGATATTCACCCTACGCGAGGTCCAGAAAAGGTCCACACGTTCAAGGAAATTTCTCGTGTGCTGGCCGGATTTGAAGACGGGCATGTGAATGAAGGTCCCGGAGCTGGTGAAGCTTCACTGCGTGGCCTGCGATTAGCTCGGCAAAATGGGTGGACATCCCCGCGACCTGTCGGTGAGGAGGGAACAAAGTGACCGCATATTCCGAACCTGGCACGCTTTCGCCAGTACTGAGTGACATCTGGGATAAAGAGCGCTCATGGACGATTGATACCTACCGTGCCAATGGCGGTTATGCCGCTATTGAACGCGCATGGGAACTCGCTCAAGACGCTGGAGCCCTAACCAATCTCATCAAAGACTCCGGTCTGCGTGGGCGCGGTGGCGCTGGCTTCCCGACGGGTCTTAAATGGTCCTTTTTGCCTGCCCCCGACGGCGGCCCGCGTTACCTCGTCGTCAATGCTGATGAATCAGAACCGGGAACCTGTAAGGATATTCCGGTTCTCATGGCGAATCCGCACCTGCTATTGGAAGGCATGATGATTTGTATGCTCGCTATCGGCGGGCATCACGGCTTCGTCTACCTGCGTGGCGAGGTTGTGCATGTATATCGTCGTCTCCTTAATGCAGTTCGCGAAGCTCGGGAAGCAGGTCTGCTGGGAACTGGCCGCGGGCCGAATGGGGATTACGATCTCGACATCACCGTTCACGCTGGAGCAGGCGCCTACATCTGTGGTGAAGAAACAGCACTGCTCGATTCCTTGGAAGGCTACCGCGGTCAACCGCGCTTGAAGCCGCCATTCCCGGCAGTTGCGGGTCTTTATGCGCGACCGACTGTTGTCAACAATGTTGAATCCATCTGCTCTGTGCCCGGCATCGTTAACAACGGTGTCGAGTGGTTCCAAGCAATGGGTGCGAATACGAAGAATTCGCGTGGGCACGGCATTTTCTCGCTCTCGGGGCACGTGAAGTACCCGGGGCAGTATGAGGCCCCATTCGGTATTACTATGCGGGAACTGCTAGAGATGGCGGGCGGTATCCGTGAAGGTCACCAGCTCAAGTTCTTCGCTATCGGCGGTTCATCTGCTCCGCTGTGGACGCCCGATCACCTGGATATTCCGCTCGGTTACGAGGAAGTCGTCGAAGGCAAATCCATGTTGGCGACCCGCGCTATTCAGATCTTCGATGAGACAGTATCAGTTGTGCGGGTGGTATCTCGGTGGACGGATTTCTACCAGCATGAATCCTGCGGTAAATGTACGCCATGCCGAGAAGGCACGTTCTGGATGCGCCAATTAATGCAGCGATTCGAGCAAGGCTGTGCGCGTGAGGGCGAGATCGAACTGCTATACGAGATTGCCGGAAATATCCTTGGACGCTCCTTCTGCGCCCTGGGTGATGCGGCAGCTACGCCAGTTCGCTCAGCTATTGAGCTGTTCCGCTCGGAGTTCGAAGCCGGATATACCACGCCAGCCGCCGAGCTATTCCCGATTGAAAAGTCGGTTCTTTTCAGCGAAGTAGGTGTTCAATGACAACGCAAGAAACAGCACCTGTCAATATGGTGACGCTGAAGGTAGACGGCAAAGAAGTCTCCGTTCCGCAGGGAACGTTGATTATCCGTGCTGCCGAGCAAGTCGGCGTTCATATCCCGCGCTTTTGTGACCACCCGCTATTGAAGCCAGCGGCAGCGTGCCGTCAGTGCCTCGTGGAAGTGGCCTCACCGAATCGCGATGGCGTCGTTCAAAAAATGCCGAAGCCGCAGCCAGCTTGTGCGGTGACGGTTTCGCCAGGCATGGAAGTTTATACGGCGAGTACCTCCGAGGTAGCGAAGAAGGCCCAGCATGGGGTGATGGAGTTCCTCCTGATTAATCACCCGATGGACTGCCCAGTGTGCGACAAAGGCGGGGAGTGCCCACTACAGAACCAGGCGATGACCGACGGGCGTACACAGTCTCGTTTTATTGATGTCAAGCGCACCTATCCAAAGCCAATCTCGGTGTCACCGCAGATTTTGTTGGATCGCGACCGCTGTATTCTGTGCCAGCGCTGTACGCGTTTTTCCACACAGATTGCTGGAGATCCTTTCATTCAGCTACAAGGCCGAGGGGGAGGCACGCCTGGTCGTGGTGTTCACGGGCTGCACGGATCGCAAATTGGAAACTTCGATGCGTCGGTTCTTGATTTTGCGCAATCAGATGGTAGCCACGTGGAGATCATCGACAACGACTATTCTGGGCCTGACGGATGCGCAGGTCGGGTGGAAGGTTTCGCAGCTGGGCCAGTTGAGCCAGCCGAAATGGATGTGACGGGTAAGCCTTTTGCGTCCTACTTCTCCGGCAACGTTATTCAGATCTGCCCGGTTGGTGCGCTTACCTCTAGCTCTTACCGTTTCCGGGCGCGGCCGTTCGATCTCGTTTCGGTGCCGTCCGTTACGGAGCACGATGCCTCTGGTTCAGCGATCCGCGTGGATTACCGCCGTGGTACGCTCGTGCGCCGACTCGCTCAAGAGGATATGGACGTCAACGAATCCTGGATCACGGATAAGGATCGTTTCGCTTTCCATTGGCAGCAGGGGGCTGATCGCCTGACGTATCCGCGTATCGCTGCTAATCCGGGGCCGACCTCATGGTTTGAGGCCATTGAAGCAGCAGGTAAAGGGTTGAAGTCTGCAAAGAGAGTGGGCGTGCTGGTTGGCGGTCGGCTAACTATTGAAGATGCCTACGCATACGGCAAATTTGCGCGTACCGTTCTCAAGACAAACGATATTGATTTCCGCACGCGCCGAGGCACCGATGAAGAGGATGCTTTCTTGGCTGCGCGCGTGGCCGGAAGCGGCTTGGGCGTGACC
The DNA here is from genome assembly GCF_046599555.1 of Trueperella sp. LYQ141. NCBI lineage: Bacteria > Bacillati > Actinomycetota > Actinomycetes > Actinomycetales > Actinomycetaceae > Trueperella > Trueperella sp. LYQ141. The sequence continues at coordinate 130,972 of NZ_JBKIWQ010000005.1, forward strand.
TACGCTGATATTGAGCACGCTGGTCATGTCTTGACAGTGAGCTTGGAAGCCGAGGATGAAATTGGCTCGGTGTTCCTGCGTCTGCGCAAAGCCGCCTTGGCAGGCACGACGAAAGTATCTGTCATCTCTGCGTATCCGACCTTAGGCACAGTTAAAATGAATGCGCGCTTTGTGCCAGCGACGCCTGGTACGGAAGCTGAAGTCCTGGACGCAATTGTTGCTGACGGACGAGGAATGTTCGCAGACGTCTTTGCTGATATGACGAATAGCGGGGCCGTCATCCTCGTCGGTGAACGAGCAGCAGATTCCGCCGGCACGCTCTCTGCTGTTATCCGCTTGGCGCAGCGCACCGGAGCACGAATCGCCTGGATCCCACGGCGAGCTGGTGATCGCGGTGCTGTGGACGCTGGCGCAGTGGGGCATTTGCTTCCCGGTGCTCGGTTAGTTGCTGACACCCAGGCACGCATTGATACCGCAGCAGTGTGGGGAGTGGATTCCTTGCCGGAAGAGCCGGGCTTGCGCACTGAGGATATTTTGCAGGCTGCGGCTGCCGGGCACATTGATGCCCTGCTGCTTGCCGGTGTAGAACTGGCAGATCTTCCGCCGATTGCGACCCAGGCATTAGAGCGCGCGTTCGTCGTTCAGCTTGAAGCCCGTGATACCGAGACGACGCAGTACGCCGATGTTCTTCTGCCAGTTGCACCGACGGCGGAAAAGGGCGGTACTTTTGTCAACTGGGAAGGCCGGTTGCGCCCCTTCGGGCAAACGCTTGTCTCAACGAATCTGCCTGATCGTCGAGTCCTGCATGATCTTGCTGAGGAACTTGGCGTTGATCTTGGGCTGCGCACCCTTGCTGAGGCGGTAACCGAAATGGCGGAGTTGCGTCGTTGGGATGGCACGCGGGGAACAGATCCGCAGGATCCTGCCTCGCCGGCTCCTACGGTGGCTCGTGGGCAAGCGGTACTTGCTTCCTGGAAACAGATGATTGACGCGGGCACTTTGCTCGCATGTGAATCGAACCTGGCTAAGACGGCTCGCAAGCCGGTGGCGGTCATGTCGGAAAGAACTGCAGCAGATGCAGGTATCGGGCATGCTGTCACGATTACTGGCCCGTCCGGTTCGCTGACCTTGGACGCTGTTGTCCTCGATATGCCTGACGCAGTGGTGTGGGTGCCGCAAAATGCGGTTGGCTGCGCAATCTCCACGTTGGGCTGCCGAGCCGGCGACGTCGTAACCATTGCTCCTTCGGAGGTGACCAAGTGACCCCTGCGATCTTTGCTCTCGACGGTGTTGCCGTCGATTTCTCTCAGGACACCTGGTGGATCTGGGTAATCAAAGCGGTTGCGATCGTGATGTTCCTGATCTTCTCGGTGATCTTCGCGCTGTGGTTTGAACGCAGGTTGCTGGCTCGGATGCAAAACCGATTGGGTCCTAATACGGTTGGTCCTTTCGGTTTGCTCCAGTCTTTCCCTGACGCTATCAAGCTCATGCTGAAAGAAGATTTTTGGCTTGCTGGCGCGGATAAAGTGATTTACTTTATTGCTCCGATCATCTCGGCGCTGTGTGCCTTTGTGGTGATGGCGGTGATTCCGCTGGCACCGAACGTCTCGATCTTCGGTATCTCCACCCCCATCCAGCTCGCGGATTCGCCGGTTGCGATGCTGTTCGTATTGGCGACGGCAGCTCTCGGCGAATATGGTTTGGTTCTTGGTGGCTGGTCGGCAAAGTCCACCTTGCCGCTCTATGGCTCGGTGCGTGCTGCAACGCAAATGATTTCTTATGAACTCGCGCAAGGGTTGTCGTTAGTGACGGTGTTCCTCGCAGCGGCGACGATGTCCACGTCAGGAATCGTCTCGGCTCAGACGGATGTGTGGAACATTATCTTGCTCATGCCAGCATTCTTAATCTATTTCGTCTGTATGTTTGGTGGCACGAACCGTCTGCCATTCGATTTGCCAGAAGCAGAAGGCGAAATTGTGGCTGGCCCGCACGTGGAGTACTCGTCGATGAAATTCGCCTGGTACTACCTGTCGGAGTACATCAACATGCTGAATATGTCGATGCTGGCGACGACGCTGTTCCTTGGCGGATGGCGCTCAGGCCCGATCATCACGCGACTGTTCTCCCTGTGGCATGGTGATCCGAACCAGGGATGGTTCCCGATCTTGGTATTCGTTGCTAAGACCTGGTTCTTCATGGGAATCTTCGTGTGGGTGCGCGGTACGCTGTTGCGCTTCCGCTATGACCAGTTCATGCACTTAGGCTGGAAGGGGCTGATCCCTGCCGGATTAGGCTGGTTGGCTATCACGATGATCGTCATCGGGGTCAACGCAGTGACGCCAATCAACGCCCGTAACGTCATGATTATCCTGTCGATCGGCTACTCGCTGATCCTGTTGATCTGGGCATTTGGCGATGACACGATCAAGCCTACTCAGCAAGAAATTATTGAAGAGCGCGAATCCACCGAATTTGACGGATTTGAAAATGGCTATCCGGTGCCGCCGTTGCCGGGTCAGCATTTGCCACCGTCGCCGCGTGCTGCGCGTAAAGAAGCAGTCAGCTCAAATGTTGAGGAGGCTGAGAATGTCTGAGGAAATGACGAATAGCTCTGCTGGGCAATTCGCTCAACCAGATGAGGTCCTATATAGCCCGACGAAGAAAGGCCCAATTGGTCGTTTCTTTTCGCCGGTTGCTGGATTCGGCGTCACATTTTCCACTATTTTCCGTCCGACGGTAACTGAGCAGTACCCCTTCAAAAAGGTTCCAACACGCCCGCGCTATCACGGGATTCATCGCCTAAATAGATATGCCGATGGGTTGGAAAAATGCATTGGTTGTGAGTTGTGCGCGTGGGCGTGTCCGGCAGATGCTATCTATGTTGAGGCTGCTGCGAATACGCCACAAGCACAGTATTCTCCGGGTGAGCGATACGGGCGGGTGTACCAAGTTAATTATTTGCGGTGCATCTTCTGCTCATACTGTATTCAAGCCTGCCCGACGCGGGCCCTGACGATGAGCAATGAGTACGAGATTGTTGGTCCAACCCGAGAGAGCATGATCTACGAAAAGCAGGACTTGCTCGTTCCGTTGGCGCAAGGAATGCTCAACCCGCCACACCCGATGGTAGCGGGCACGACCGATTCTGATTATTACCGTGGTTCGGTGACCGGCCCGACGCCAGAGCAGATCGCCTGGGTTCGGGAAAACCGACCGGATGATCCATCCTTGGCTTCGGTTCGCCAGAACGCACCAACTGAGGGGGCGAAGCAATGAACTCGGCATATCAACCGATTACGCTCTCACTAGGAGAGACGATCGTTTTTGCTGTTACCGCATTCGCGATGATCGCTTTGGCTATATTTGGTCTGCTGATCGCCCGTCGTGCGGTGTACACCGTAGTGAGCGTCATCTTCATCATGGTGGGCTTGGCTGTTATTTATACAGTGCTGGAGGCGCCGTTCCTGGGGGTTGCTCAGGTGGTGGTTTACACCGGAGCAATTTTGATGATGTTCTTGTTCGTGCTCATGCTGATCGGTATTGATTCGGCTGATTCACGGCACGAGACGCTGAAGGGGCAGCGATTGGTCGCCGCATTGGGTGGTTTGGGGATTGCCGCCATTATGATCGCGGTTATCCTCAACGTTGCCAATCCGGAGGCAGTTGGTTTGGAAAGCGCCAATACGGGAGGGAATCCTGCCGCTGTGGCGAAAGTGATTTTCTCCAGCAATGTGCTAACTCTGGAATTGACGGGCACGCTCTTGATCGTTGCGGCTCTTGGAGCGATGACTTTGACGCACCGCGACCGCTTGCGTGATCCGATTACCCAAGAAGATCGGGCACATCAGGCAGTACGTGATTTCGTTACCAGCGGGCGCCACATCGGCCACAAGCCGAATCCAGGTGTCTACGCGGAATCGAACTCTTCAGCGAATCCCGCGCTGACAGCCTTTGGCGAGCCGGTGCGAGGTTCGACCAACCGCGTGCTGCAGGTGCGTGGGCAGGTACGAACCGTTGGCGAGATCTCGCCGGCAACGGTAGAGCGTATTGCGCGTGGTACGGGAATCTCCGGTCCGAGCACATACGGCACGGTTGGGCGCTCCACACTTATGGGTATGCCCGGCGATGCTGCTCCCGATCACGATGCCGCGCTGCGCAAGTTGGAGGAACTTGAATCTGGATCCGCTGGAAGCGGCGAAGCGCTATCCCAGCCAGCAGGCTCTGAATTGCCCTCCGCTAAAAAGGTACGTGACGAGCACGAAGTCACTGCCGAGCTGACGGCAAAAGCAGATGAGGAGGAACGGTAAATGAACCTGTGGTGGTATGTCATCCTTGGCGTCGTCCTCTTCGTTATCGGTGGCGCAACAGTTTTAACCCGACGCAATGGCGTAGTAGCAGTTCTTGGTGTGGAAATCATGCTGAACTCCTGCAACCTTGTTTTGGTGGCTTTCTCCCGCATGTGGGGCAACCTGGACGGTCAGGTATTTGCGTTTTTCGTGATGGTCGTCGCGGCAGCAGAAGTTGTCGTTGGGCTAGCCATCATCGTCTCTATTTTCCGAACCCGCAGAACCGCATCGCTAGATGGTGCGAATCTGATGAAGAACTGACGGAAGCAGGTGTGATCCTTGACTGATGCATTTTTCTCAGTAAGTGCTGCGAATACGGTCGCGAGTAGCACGGGTCCAGCGTCGCTGGTGTGGCTTGCTGTTGCGATCCCGCTGCTTAGCTGCGCTTTCCTGCTTGTTTCCGGTAAAACGGCTGATAAATGGGGGCACTGGCTGGCAATCCTGGCCTCGGCTGCGTCTTTCGTTATCGGATTATTGGCGACGTTGCAGTTAATTGGGCTTGACGCGGGTCAGCGTGTTGTGGAATCCACCTTATTTACCTGGATTCCCGTCGTTGACGGATTTAGCGTCGACTTTGGAACGCGAGCTGATCCACTATCAATGACCTTCGTTTTGCTGGTGACTTTCGTCGGCACATTAATCCATATCTATTCTGTGTCGTACATGGAGCACGATCCGGCTCGCCGTCGATTCTTTGCGTATCTCAACCTGTTCGTCGCTGCCATGTTGCTCCTTGTTCTTGGCAACTCTTATGCAGTGTTGTTCTTCGGTTGGGAAGGTGTGGGCCTGGCCTCCTACCTGCTGATCTCCTTCTGGAATCACGTTCCCGAATATGCCACTGCCGGTAAGAAAGCCTTTGTGATGAACCGTGTCGGCGATCTAGGAATGTTGATTGCCATGATGGCTATGGTGGCTTCGGTCGGCTCGGTTCGTTTCAGCGATGTCTCTACCGCGGCTGCCACTTTGCCAACTGCTACGGCAACCCTCATCGGGCTATTCCTGCTGGTGGCTGCCTGTGGTAAGTCTGCACAGTTCCCGTTGCAGGCCTGGTTGGGAGACGCAATGGCTGGTCCGACGCCGGTGTCAGCCTTGATCCATGCGGCGACGATGGTTACCGCCGGTGTCTACTTGATGGTTCGTTCCGGCGCGATCTACCTGGCCGCCCCGAATGCGGCGCTCGTGGTTGGGATCGTCGGTCTGATTACTTTGACGTTCGGTGCCATTGTGGGTGCGGCGAAAGACGACATGAAGAAAGTCCTCGCTGCGTCAACGATGTCGCAAATCGGCTACATGATGTTAGCTGCTGGATTAGGGCCGGTCGGGGCTGGATTTGCGATCTTCCATCTGGTCACCCACGGTTTCTTCAAAGCCAATATGTTCTTGGGTGCCGGCGCTGTCATGCACGCGATGGGAGATGAGGTCAATATCCGCGGTTTCGGCGGGCTAGGCAAGCGTATGAAGATCACCTTCTGGACTTTCCTCGCAGGCTATGTGGCTATTATTGGCGTCCCGTTCCTATCCGGTTTCTATTCCAAGGATAAGATCATTGAGGTTGCCTTTACCGGGCAGGGTGCTCGCCCGTGGGTCTTTGGCGTGGTGACGGTATTGGTCGCCGGCTTGACGGCCTTTTACATGTCGCGCCTTGTTTTTGGAATTTTCTTGGGCGCTCCGCGGTGGTCCTCATCCGGCTCGAATGCGAAACATCCGCATGATCCCTCGCCGCTTATGTGGGTGCCGATGGCTATTTTGGCAGTTGGCTCCTTGGCGTTGGGTGCGATCTTGAATTACACCGGATTCTTGACCTGGCTTGAACCGGCAATTGGTCATGCCGAGCACGGTGAGCCGGTATTGCCTGTCATAGCTATCACTGCCATTACCTTGGTCGTAGTTGCCGTTGGGGTCGGCGTGGCGTGGAAGATGTACGTGGCAGATCCGATGCCGAAGGCAGCGCCGATTGGTTCTGGGTTGACGCGTGCAGCACGTAATGATCTGTACCAGGATCTTGTTAATGAGACGATCTTTATGCGTCCAGGAATGACCTTAGCTGCCGGTACGGAGATTGCCGATCGCGCCATGGTTGACGGCGTGGTAGAAGGTTGCGGAAAACTTGGTCCCGCTGTGGGGCGTCTCATCGGAAAGTTGCAAACCGGATATGTGCGCAACTACGCCAGCTATATCACCATCGGTCTGGTTATCGCACTCATCGTCGTCGTTGCGACGGCGCTATAGGACGAGGAGGACACTAGATGCATTTGCAAACTGTTTCTGAGGCTGGCTTCCCGTGGTTGTCAGCGATGATCCTCCTGGCGCTGCTCGGCGCACTGGTGCTATGGCTGGTTAAGCCACTAGCGCGAGTTGCTCGTCCGATTGCATTGGCATGTTCGGGGATTATTCTCGTATTGTTCGTGGTCGCTATGGTCCAGCATTTCTCCATTAAAGATGCGGCGACCATTCAGCTCACAGAGTCCTACACATGGATCCCGCAGATCGGAGTATCACTCACCTGGGGGCTTAACGGCATGGGCGCGGTTATGGTCGCTCTCGCTGTATTCCTTGTGCCGGTGGTTGTGCTGGCCTCCTGGGACGATATGGGTGGGCAGCGTGGCACTGGCTACTTCGCCTGGGTCCTATTCCTTGAAGCCATTATGATCGGGCTCTTCGCCGCACGGGATGTATTCGTTTTCTACATCTTGTTCGAGCTGATGATTCTGCCAATCTTCTTCATGATTGGGCGTTACGGTTCGGGGCAAAATCGTCAGCATGCAGCGATGAAGTTCCTGATTTACTCCCTTTTGGGTGGGCTGGTTATGCTGATCGGCGTCATCGCGGTGTACCGTAGCGGTCCAGGCGGATCGCGCGGTTTCGTGATCGACAATATGGCCAATGGCTTGCAGCTATCCGGTGGGGCACAGTTGGCTGTCTTTGCCACTTTCTTCATTGCCTTTGCGATCAAAGCACCGATGTGGCCGGTCCACACCTGGTTGCCTGACGCGGCACAGGACGCTCCGGCTGGTACCTCGACATTGCTTGTTGGCGTACTCGATAAGCTCGGCACCTACGGCATGATTGCTATTTGTTTGCCGTTATTCCCGCAAGCCTGCAAGGAAGTAGCTCCTATTGTTATTACCTTGGCGATTATCTCGATTCTGTGGGGCGCGCTCGTTGCTATCGCTTCGAAGGACCTCATGCGTTTGATCGCCTATACCTCGGTATCGCATTTCGGTTTTATGATTCTCGGTATTTTCTCGGGATCTAGCCTTGCTATGACGGGCGCCATCGTCTATATGGTGGCTCATGGCGTGGGCACTGCTGCGCTCTTCCTCGTTGTCGGGTTCTTAGGTCGCCGCCAATCTGGCTCACACAAGATCGCTGACTTCGGGGGCTGGCAGCGAGTTACTCCCTGGATTGCTGGCACATTCTTGGTTGCTGGTTTGGCTACGATCGCCCTTCCGGGTTTATCCGGTTTTATTCCGGAATACATGGTTCTGATGGGGACGTATCGGATGTTGCCGGCCGCCGCTATCTGCGCTGTTATTGGCGTCGTTTTAGCTGCCCTATACATCCTGTTGCCATATCAGAGAGTCTTTACTGGGCCGAAGCCGGATGTGCATGTGGCTGATCTCAATGGTCGGGAAAAGACCGTCATGGGATTGTTGATTGCCGCAATGCTTTTCCTTGGTTTCTATCCAGCTCCAGTGATCGATGCAGTTACACCAGTTGCTCACCAGGTCACGAGCGCAACGTTCGTGCCGGTCGCAGATGAAGGGAGCACGAAGTGAACGTCCAAATCTCATGGCTAGCAATTCTGCCGATACTGGTTGTCCTAGGGGCGGCAGTTGCGGGAACGCTCGTTGAGGCGTTTTTGCCCTATCGTGTTCGTCGTGGTGTGCAGGTGACGCTATCCTTGCTGGCTCTTGCCGTCGCGCTAGTGGCGATTGTGTGGCGCTGGACGGAAATGCAGACGGGCAATACGATGACCCCGCTGGCATTCCACGAGTCTCAAACAGGCATGGTCTATCCTTTCGCTGAAGATGCCATCTCCCTTATCTCACAATCAATTATTGTTGGTTGCGCGTTACTGGCATTCCTCGTGATTGCCGATCGGACGCAAACTCGGGAAGGTGCATTTGCCGCCAGCGCGGCAACCCGCCCGGGGTCATCCGCAGAGCGGGAGATGACCCGAGCTGGTCGTCAGCAAACGGAAATTTTCCCCTTAGCGCTATTCGCCACCGGCGGAATGATGGCTTTTGTATCAAGCTTCAATCTGCTCTCGCTATTCATCGCATTAGAAGTGATTTCACTGCCGCTCTATGTTCTGTGCGCGACTGCCCGTCGTAAGCGGTTGCTCTCGCAAGAAGCGGCTCTGAAGTACTTTGTATTGGGAGCGTTCTCGTCGGCGATCTTCTTGATGGGCTCGGCCTTCATCTATGGTTCGACTGGTTCCTTGGATTTCGCCGTCATCTTCACCTATGAATATCGCGCTGGTTTATCAACGGCCTTGTTGACAATGGGCGTCATTATGCTGGTAATTGGCCTGCTCTTCAAGGTTGGTGCAGCGCCATTCCATGCGTGGACGCCGGATGTCTATCAAGGTGCGCCTACTCCGATCACCGGATTCATGGCAGCGGGAACAAAGACGGCGGCTTTCGTGGTTTTGGGTCGGGTATTCCTGCTGTTGGTGGGGCATGCTTATTCCACGATCAGCATTTTCATGTGGATCGTTATCATTGCCACGATTGTCATCGGAACATTTGCCGGTCTGGCGCAAACCGATGTCAAGCGGATGCTGGCCTACTCTTCGATTGCCCATGCGGGATTTATCTTGATCGCTATTAACGCGATTAGCTGGACGGGCTCGGCGCATCCTGGCAAGGCTCTCGCGGCAGTTCTGTTCTATCTATTGGCTTATGGAGTGGCAACTGTCGGGGCGTTCGGGGTAGTGACTCTAGTGAAAGAGCGCGACGCTGCCGGCAATATTCTCGGTGAGGCCACTAAACTCGCTAGCTGGGCAGGCTTAGGCCAGCGCAGCCCGATGTTGGCCGCTGCGATGACGATTTTCTTACTATCCTTTGCCGGAATCCCGTTTACTGGCGGATTCATTGGTAAGTTCCAAGTGTTCGTCACTGGTTTGGACGCGCATATGGTACCGCTAGTGATCGTGGCGGTATTGGCCTCAGTGGTAACGGGCGTGTTCTACTTCCGGTTGATTCAGCTCATGTTCTTCCGTGCTCCGCAAGCCCAATCGGTTGCTGTGGTTGAGTCTGAAGGAATGTCAGTGGTTGCGATTGTGCTTGCCGTTATCGGCACGATTGCCCTCGGCGTATTCCCTGGTCCGGTATTCGACTTTATCCTCGGGTCGTTCGTGTGAGCGTGACCGAGTTCCTCGCCAGCGACGACGCCTTTGCTCAACGCATTGCGTGTCGTCTTGGCGATGTCGAAGATCTCCTGCACGCACAGGTGAGAGTCGATGACGTTGTTGTCGATAGCACCACCGCGCATCTAGCCGATGCGGGCGGGAAGCGATTGCGTCCCCTACTCACCTTGCTTACCTCGGAGCTGGGCCCCAACCCCGACGCTCCGGCCGTCCTAGACGCCGCCGTTGTTATTGAGCTGACTCATCTGGCCTCGCTGTACCACGATGATGTCATGGATCAGGCTCCGCGCCGGCGGGGTGTGCCGTCGGCCCAATATATCTTCGGTAATTCGTCGGCGATTATGGCTGGTGATGTGCTGTTCTCTCGCGCGTCAAAGATCGTAGCGGGATTAGGGGAAAAAGCGATCTATATGCACGCTGCCTCCTTTGAACGCCTGTGCATGGGGCAGTTGCATGAAACGGTTGGCCCCTTAGAAAATGAGGACCACATCGCGCATCATCTGCAAGTTTTAGCCGATAAAACGGGATCGTTGATTGCTGCGGCAGCGCATCATGGCGTCTTGGCCTCTGGAGGAAGTGATGAGGTCGGTGAGGCTCTTGCACGTTTCGGTGAACGGATCGGGGTTGCCTTCCAAGTTGCTGATGACGTCATTGATTTATCGGCTGATCCGGCGCTGACGGGTAAGACTCCCGGAACGGATCTCTTAGAGGGCGTACCGACGATGCCGACGCTTCTGTTGGAGAAATACCGGCAGGAGGGCAAACTTGACGCCGCTGGCGCACAGATCCTCGCTATGCTCAACGAAGGGCACCTGGAGGAAGACGGCCGCTTGGAGCGGGTTGTCCAGATGTTGCGCGAGCATCCGGTTCTTGCCCAGACGCAAGAGATCGCACAGTCCTGGGTTGATGAGGCACTGGAGTTTTTAGCGCCAATTCACGGGCATCATGTCTATGACTATTTGGTGATGTTTGCTCATGCAATGGTTGATCGAATGGCATAGCGCGGTGTGAATAGCAGATACGCCTTCGTCGGTGCTGGCAGTAAGCTAACCGATGGAGGCGTTTCTTGTGCTCTGGGAGAGAAGTGGCGCGAGAATTCTTCGTTAGGTATCTGACGCGGTAGAATAGCGGCAGCCGTGAACAGGAGTAATTGTGCGTAAAATACTCAACAAGATCCTTCGTGCTGGCGAAGGTCGTACTTTGAAGAAGCTCAAGGGTATTACCGAGCAGGTAAACGAGTTCGAGAGCGTCGTGCAGGCCATGACGGACGAGGAGCTCAAAGCTCAGACTCAGGAGTTCCGTGAGCGGTATGCTGCGGGCGAGTCTTTGGATGATTTATTGCCGGAAGCCTTCGCGACGGTGCGAGAGGCCTCAGTGCGCACCCTCGGGCAACGCCACTTCGACGTCCAGATTATGGGTGGCGCTGCGCTGCACCTGGGCAATATTGCGGAAATGAAGACGGGTGAAGGAAAGACCTTAGTAGCCACCTTAGCTTCCTATCTCAATGCAATTCCAGGCAAAGGCGTCCACGTTGTAACGGTTAACGACTATCTCGCCTCATATCAATCAGAACTGATGGGGCGCGTGTATCGTTTCTTGGGGATGACGACGGGCTGTGTAACCACCGAGTTGAGTGCGGAGCAGCGTCGGCGTGCCTATGCCTGCGATATTACTTACGGGACGGCCAACCAGTTTGGTTTTGATTATTTGCGTGACAATATGGCGATGTCCCCAGAGGGGCTAGTACAGCGCGATCACTATTACGCTATCGTCGATGAGGTTGATTCGATCTTGATTGACGAGGCGCGTACTCCGTTGATTATTTCTGGTCCGGCTGAGGGCGACGCAAATAAGTGGTACGCCATGTTCTCTCAGGCAGTCAATGATCTTAAGCGGGATATTGACTATGAGGTTGATGAGAAGAAGCGCAATGTAGGTATCTTAGAGCCGGGTATTGATAAGATCGAGGATCTTATTGGAATAGATAATCTGTACGAGTCAGTAAATACTCCGCTTATCGGCTACTTGAATAATGCGATCAAAGCCAAGGAATTATTCCATCGCGATAAGGATTATATTGTCGCTGAGGGAGAAGTGCTGATCGTTGATGAGCACACCGGGCGTGTTTTGCCGGGGCGTCGGTACAACGAGGGTATGCACCAGGCGATTGAAGCCAAAGAGGGTGTGGAAATTAAGGCCGAGAATCAGACCTTAGCTTCAGTTACTTTGCAAAACTATTTCCGCTTGTACGACAAGCTCTCCGGTATGACGGGTACTGCAGAAACAGAAGCTGAAGAGTTTGCCTCGACGTACAACATCGGTGTTGTTCCGATTCCGACGAATTTGCCGATGATCCGCGAAGATCATGTGGATATTGTTTACCCCACCGAGCGGGGAAAGCTGAACGCTATTGTGGCTGATATTCAGGAGCGTTTCCGCGTCGGTCAGCCGGTTCTGGTAGGTACTGCGTCGGTGGAAAACTCTGAGAAGCTATCGGCGTTGTTGAAGAAAGCTCATGTTCCGCATGCTGTGCTCAATGCGAAGCAGCATCAGCGCGAAGCAGCCGTGGTGGCAATGGCAGGGCGGAAACATGCCGTGACGGTGGCGACCAATATGGCTGGTCGTGGTACCGATATTATGCTCGGCGGCAATGCGGAATACATCGCTGTGGAGATGATGGAAAAGCGGGGGCTTGATCCGCAAGAGAATCCGGAAGAGTATGAGGCAGCCTGGCCTGAGGTTTTAGCGGAAGCAAAGGCAGCGGTGCAGGCAGAACATGACGAAGTAGTTGAGCTCGGTGGTCTGTACGTATTAGGTTCGGAACGCCACGAGTCACGCCGAATTGATAATCAGCTACGCGGTCGTTCTGGGCGTCAAGGTGATCCGGGCGAATCGCGGTTCTACTTGTCCTTAGATGATGAGCTGTTGGTTCATTTTGGTAATTTCCGGATGCTTGCTCCGTTCAAGAATGGTCCGGAAGATGAAGCCTTGGATCTGAAGGTATTGGCGAACTACATCGAACGTTCGCAAGGGGCAAAGGAATCCCGCAATGCGCAGATCCGTAAGGACGTGCTGAAGTACGACGATGTTATGAACGAGCAGCGCACTGTGGTTTACGGTGAACGTCGTCGTATTTTGGATGGTGAGGACGTCGCTGAGCAGATCGAATCCTTCATGGATTTCGTCATTGAAGATGTTGTTGCTGGCCACACGGAAGGCGATTCGCGGGATTGGGATTTGGACGCCATGTGGACGGACGCCCGCAATATCTATAAGCCGTCTTTTTCGCCTGAGGAACTAGCCGATGAGCATGGTGGGCAGCGGGCACTGACGGCTGATGTTATCCAACGCGAACTGCGCGAGGACGTTCAAGCGCTTTACGAGGAGCGGGAAGAAGAGCTTGGTGCGGAACAGATGCGTGCCGTTGAGCGGCAGATCCTCCTAAACGTTTTGGATCGTAAGTGGCGGGAACATCTGTATGAGATGGACTACCTGAAAGAAGGCATTGGTCTGCGTGCGATGGCGCAGCGCAATCCGCTAGTGGAGTACAAGCAGGAAGGTTTCCAGCTCTTCCAGCAGATGAATGACGCGATCCGAGAAGAAACGGTGCGGCATTTGATGAATTTCGAGCTGCCCTCTGAGCGGGCTGCTCGGGAGGCGATGGAGCAGGCGCAGAACGATCAAGCTGCGATGATGGCCAATAATGTGGCGGCTGCACGCAAGATGAGCACAGAACAATTGCTGGGCATTAAGCGTCCAGAGCCGCAAGCCCAGCGCAAATTAGCCTACTCTTCGGCAGAAACTCAGCAGGATCAACGCCCTGTTAGCTCAAGCCGCGGTGGTGGTGCTGCCTTTGGCGTGAGCGCAGCGAGAAGCGAATCTGGTGATGAGGCAAGCGATACCGCGGTGGCGAATCCGGCGCAGGGGATGAATCGTGCGCAGCGTCGTGCCGCTCAGAAGCGTAATAAGAAGCGCTGATTGAGTATCAAGCCAATGTAGTGGGCGATAGGTGGGCGGGCTTGCCATAGCTCGGTTACCGCCCACTTTCAATAACGCATAGCGGTGGGGAGCACCGGGTATTATGCCTGGCGCTCCCCACCGATACATATCGGCAGATTATTAAATAATCTCCAACGCGGTGACGTGCCAGCGTTCACGTCGGATTTCTAGCCGGACGGCGGCAGCACGTATGCGCAGGCCGTCAAAGACGACAAGTGATACTTCTGCTACTCGTGGGCGCGGCTCACATACGACGATGCGCCGGATACGCGGTGATTGCCGTGGGGCAGCTCGACCAGCAATGCGTAATGCGAGGCCAGCGCGTCGCACGAGTGCGTCATAGACCTCTGGATGAAGCCAGGATTGCAGGTGACGTGGTGGCCGATGCCCAAGAAGTACTTCGATCGCCTGAGTGACGAGAGCCGCGGCGAAATGAGCTGGCGAGGTGAGCTTAGTGCCCGCATAACGGGCGGAGCGGGTTCGCAAGTGGATTCCGTCAGCGTCATCTGGTGCGTATATCGGGCTGTTTAGTGGTGGAGAATGGAAAGACGTTCGATCGAAGCTGTGCTGGTTTTGCGCGGAGCTCTGGTTAGCTGCTGAGTTCTCACTCGTGAGTGATTGTTGCTTAGCGATTAATCTTTGGCTGGCTAGCGATCTCTGGTCTGCTGCTACCTGGCTGGCTACTAATTCCTGCCTGGGTGTCGATCTCCGCTCGGCTGTTAATCTCCGGTTAGGTAGGGATCTCCGGTTAGGTAGGGATTTTGTGGCGACCAGCGAATCGTTACTGCCCGCTGATTTCTGGGGATCCGTTGATTTTTGGGGAGCCGGTGAATCGCTGCTAGCCGATGAATCACGAGTAACCGGAGAATCGCGAATAGCTAGTGAATCGTGGGCAGCCAAGGTGTAGGCAGCCAGCGATTTCTGAGTTGGTATCGCGCCTCGCCCCGATGGCACATCGTGGGATACGGAGGGTGCTTGATCCGTCACTAGGCTATGGGATGGTGGCAGGGTTGGTTTTCGCAGTGTGCCAGAATCGGGCGGATACCGTCGGGCCACAAGCTGAGTCGGTGGTATCCGTGGGGTATAGGGGAGCGACTCCAATGGCGGCATAATTCTGCGTTTGGGCAGGATACGCGGCGCGCTGGAACTGGCAGGAGATGGCGGAGGGGATTGCGTGCTTTGCGACGGATCGTTTGCGGTGTAACGCGGCGCCTGGTACGAGGTATCGCCTGAGAGTTCATCAGTTGATCCAGCTTCGAGTGATTCTAGAGCTGGGTTGGGCTCAACGGCTGTGGATTGTTTCGGCGCGAGAGACGGAGGAACAATCATGATATTTCCTTGAATAGATTAATAAGAATGAACGTGCGTTGCGGCACCTGAAACACAGCGGTGAGGCATCTGTGGATGGCCATATATGCCGAGAAAGCTGGCAGTCACGGCGGGAACGGTGTTGCCAACAGATACCTAAGGCAGGTATGCCTGTTGGCGGCGAAGCGTGGTGGCTGACGAGGAGTGGTTGCACGCCATGGCAACCAGGATTCTCAGCGAAGAAACATGCGCATCTAATATAGATATTTAAGCTAAAAGCTATGAACTCTGAATATCAGATGTAAGAGTATTATGCGGCATGAGATAAAGTGGCGCGAGGGGGAATACCCCGCATTATTCGTGTGATGTCATTCAGGCAGTAAACTACAAATATGCGTTTATATATCCCGCTTATTGCCAGTGAATTAGCTGCCCCCGTGAGTGCTCGTATCGCTCATGGAGTGACTGCGAGGCTGCGTCAGGCGATCCCGAATGAAGATGACGAGGGCTGGGAAATGATTGCGACGTTGGCGGCTGCCGACGATTCACTTCGGCTCATGAGCAATGCCCCGCGCGAGCAGTGCCGACGTCGGCTGGTAGCTATCGCAGAAACGGATGTGCCCTGTAGTGATGATCCCCAATTGCCGACGGCGCTTCAAATGTCAGCCTCGGTGAGCTGGGATCAGGTCGTGTCAATTTTGGTAGATGAGCCAGGGCAACACGCGCTGATTTCTCAGGCAATTGCCGGCGATGAAGCGGCATTCCTTGCCTGTGGAGATATTGAATTACTGTGGTATGACGTATGCGAACGTGCGGACCTGATGCGCGAACTCGGAGTATCTGGAGAATTGGAGAACTGAGTAACGCGAGTAAACCAGGTAGTAGCGTGAGTAGTGCGCGGTTAGCTGCTCGGTATATGGGGGACGCGCAGGGTAGAGCCGCCGCTTGCCAAGGGCTCGACGCTCACTCGATCCATAATTGCCTGTTTTAACTCGTCAACGTGTGAGATGATCCCGACGGTGCGCCCATGCGCGCGCAGGGTGCTTAAGGTATCCATAACAGCCGAGAGGTATGCGTCGGACAACGTGCCAAATCCCTCGTCGATGAGTAAAGTTTCAATGCGGATCCCGCCGTTTTCCGCCTGGACAACCTCTGAAAGTGCCAGCGCTAATGCGAGTGAGGTGTAGAACGTCTCGCCACCCGACAGTGAGCGGGCCGGACGTTCGTAGCTCTCTTCACCGTTGTTGTTATGTTGGATAATCGTCAGCCCTAAACCGCTCTTGCGTTCCCCACTGACCTCATCGCTGCGGCGCAGTTCGTATTTTCCGTAGGAGAAAGCCAAAAGGTGCTCATTGGCTCGTTCGACGATTTGCTCGAAGCGGCGCAGTAGTACCCATACGTTGAGTCGTACTCGATTACCTGTTTGCAATTCGGCGGCGGCTAAGGAGGCAAGCCGGACGATTGGGCCGGCATCGCGTTCTGCCTGCTGCCAGTGAGCTATTGCGTTGGTGACGTCTTGGGCGAGTCGTTGGGAATCCGCGGCGCGTTGCTCGTAACGCACGGCGTTACGCTGGGCAGATTCATCATGCTGTTGAGCGGTATCGCGCTCTTTGGCGCACTGTTCCAGATCGAGATCTTCGCCGTCATCAAGGTTGCGCAATCTTTCGCTAGTGAGTTGTGCGGTGACGGCGGCAAGTTCTTCATAATGGCGACGGATGGCATTTTGGTACTCGCGAGCGGTTTCTGAAGCGAGCCGTGCGCGCCGCACCTGCTCAACCGTGATCTCTGCGTCAGCGAGGGCCATTTGCGCATCAGTTTGAGCCGGTATGAGCTGCTTGCAGCCAGTGCTGAGTGCGGAAACACAGCGCAGTAACTCGCGGGTGTCGTGGGTTAGCGCCTGGAGGTGATTGGCATATTCTTCCAGGGATTGAGCGGCGCCGAGAGCTGCGTCAATCTGTTGTTGGCCAGAAGCGATGGCTTCTTGTAAGGAGGCAATGCGGGCTTCCCACGTGGATCGTTCTTCGCGGGCCGCGTGTGCCTGTTCGCGAGCCTTATCCAGCGCTTCGGTATATTCGGTGAGCTGGGTATTCAGCTCGGTTATTTCTGATTTAGCCTGTTGGGCACTGGTAATTTGTTCGGCAATCGCTTGTTGCTGGGAGCGAAGTTCATCTTGATTGACCTCTCCCAGCTGTTCTTTTAGGCTTTCCCAGCGGGTGTGAGCGTTTTGATGTTGTAGCTGCGCTGTCGTCACTGCCTGCTGATAGTTTTCGAGACGTTCTTGGGCCTGACGTACTTCCTCGCGTGTGACGCTCTGATCAGTCGGTGTGGCTGGCTGAGGGTGGTCAGTTGAACCGCAAACCGGGCAGGGCGATCCCTCATGTAACTCAAGTGCCAATTCGCAGGCAATGCTGCGAGTCCAGTTACGGGTTAGTTCTGTGACCTGCTCGTGATACTCATTGTGTTGTTCCAAGGCTGCGGCGAGAGCGTCGCGCATTTCAGCGGTAGTTTGTTGCGCATTCTCGCATTGGGTAAAAAGTTCTAGCCGCTCCTTTCCGGCTTTCTCCTGTAAGAGGAGCTGGTCGAGCTGCGCGGCAGTTGCTCGGGCGTGGTCGAGCCGGTTCTGTACATCTGCTATTTTCGTTGGCAGTTGGGAGAGGCGTTCTTCTTCGTACTCAATCTGTTTTTGGCACTCGGATAATTTCTCGTTTAGTTGTGCAACATCTGTGTGCAGTTTGGCGATTTCTGATTCGCGATGGCATAGTTCCTGCACCTGTGCCAGGCGGGCATTAACCGTCTGGGAATATTCCTCGGTTAAGTCGTGTAGCTCTTTGGTTTGCGTTCTAAGGGGCTTTGGTGGGGCGGAAGTAACGGTAATATCCGCCATATCTTGCCCAGCTATCTCACTTGCCAGCTGTGTTAGTGCTGAGGGCAGGGGCAGATCTGCGAGAACTGTGGCGCTATGGCGCAGATCGTCGTAGGCACTATGAAATTGATCGAATGTTGCGGTGAGGTTGCTATGGGCGCTATTAAAGACGCGCAACCGTTCATCAGCGAGGGCGGCGTGCTCGTGGCGTGACAGCGCAGTTTCATATTCTGCAATCTGATCCTTGTGAGCGGTTAAGTTAGCGTGGGATGCCTGCAACTGTTCTCGCTCGCGTAGTGCGGCATCGCGTTCAACTGCGGATTGGTAGCGGGTAGTTGCGGCAGTTAACAGTGCACGCTGCCGGTTTGCTTCCTGGCGAGCAGTGCTCGCGCGTTCTTGGATGTGACGATGAGCCTCCTCGATAGCCTCGCTCGCTCGGTGGTCCTGGGAATCAATGAGCTCGATGCTGGCGATCTCAGGAAAATCCTCGCTCATTCCGTCAATTCCACACCAGGCATGGATAGCGCTATGCACTGCGTGAGCGGCGCGCTCAATCTCGCCTCGGGCGTGTTTTGACTGTTCTTCGAGACGTTTAGTGAAAGCAGAATATGCCGAGGTGTCGAAGAGGGTTTCCAAGAGTTTGGAGCGGTCCGTTGATGATAGCCGTAAAAATTCGGCGAATTGCCCTTGCGGGAGAATGACGGTTTGAACGAACTGATGGCGATTTAATCCGATTTCCTCGCTGATTGCGATATTGACGCTCTTGACGCTGGTGGCAATGGGATTATCGGCGTCCCATTTTTCTGCAGGGGTATTGGCATTGCCAAGACGCCATAGGGTAGCTTTCTCATTGCGTTGGATTGTGCCTTCGCCGCGTTTCTTTTGTGCGATCCATTTGGGGCTGCGACGCACTCGATAGGTTCCAGAAGCGATGGTGAAGATGAGATCGACATACGATTCGGTTCCTAGATCGGCGTAGATTGATCGGATGCGTGAGGGATCTGATTCATTGCCAGCTACTGTGCCGTATAGGGCAAAGACTAGCGCGTCAATAATTGAGGATTTGCCTGATCCGGTAGGTCCGTCGAAGAGGAAAATTCGCGAGGCGGTTAGGACGTCGAAGTCAATCGTATGAGTGCCAGGGAATGGCCCGATGGCACTGAGCGTCAGCGAACGAAATCGCATTGTTCCTCCTTGATGACTTCGCGCCAGGTGCGATCAATGATTTCCTGTTCTGCCGTATCTAGTTCTCGCCCGCCAGTTGACGTAAAGAATTGGGTGAGGACGGTCAACGGATCACTACGAATTTGTGTCATTTCGGCGACCGCTAATTCGCTGCGCTCGCATAAGTGCTGATAGGTGAGCAGCTGTGGAAAACGTGCAAGGAGTTTTTCGTGTAGATGTTGTGGGCGTTCTGGATCGGTGATGTAGATTCGGAGAAAATGATCCTGGTAATCGCAGTAACGTGGCGATAATAGTTCGTCGAGGGTGCCGGTTAAGGTCGCTAAGGGGCGGTAGACCGGAGCCGGGATATATTCAATCGGATCGGCCGCAGTAGTGTCATAAATAATGGACGTCTTTTGCTGCTGTTCCTCTGAGAAAGAGAAGGCGATGGGCGATCCGCTATAGCGCATGAGCGGCCCATGTTGTGGATCGCCGACGCGTTGGGGGCGGTGTAGATGCCCTAATGCAACGTAGTCGATAAGCCCCTCACAGTGAAAGACGGATGCGGCCACTGCTTCTGCGCCGCCGATACTGATGGATCGCTCTGATTCGCTGGGCTCTGCGCCAGAGATAAAAGCATGAGCGAGAATGATACGGGCTTCGGCGTCGGCGGCGCGGCGATGGTGCAGGTCTGCGGTGATACGGTGTGATACCTCAGTGAGGACGGCAGTGTGGCTGCGTTCCAGGGGTGGGCGATCTTCGTCGGTACTGACGAGTTTGACGTTTTCTATATCTGGATTGAGATACGGGATGGGGTAGATCAGGGCGTATTCGTCGTGCCGTCCAGGTATCACGATGGGGATGTGCGCGTTGCGCGAATCAGTGCGAATATAGATCCCTTCGCGCATGAGCCCGGCCCCGAATCCGAGGCGTTTGGCGGAATCGTGGTTGCCGGAGGTGATGATGACCCGCGTATGTTCGGCAATTTGCTCAAGCGTCTCGGCAAGCAGATCGACCATGACGACGGGAGGGACGCCTTGGTCAAAGACGTCACCACTGATGAAGAGCGCATCGATATCTTCACTTGCCGATACGTCAATGACGTGTTGACACCACTGTTCGAAAGCAGGTGTGAGGCTGGCGCCATGGAGGCAGCGGCCTAAATGCCAATCGGCCGTATGAAGAAAACGCATATCTCTAGTGTAATGATCTCTGGGCGGGGAACGCGGTGGAATTCTATGGGATAAGTGTGGGTAACTCTATTGGCTAGGTGTGTGGAATACGGAAGATCAAGAAACAGGGAAGGGATATTAGGTGGATGCGGGTGCCTGAGGAAGGCAATCGAGGACAGTCGGTGGGGGGGGGGAGGGAAGAGGAGAAGCGAGCGGAAAACTGGGAGCGGCAGAAACTAGGCAGAAAGTAGGCGGAAATGGGTGGACGGGAGTGGTGGAAGCGGAACGGAAAACGGAACGGAAAACGGAACGGAACGGGGTGAAGGAAACGGGGCGAAGGGGAAACGGGGGAGGCTAGTGAAACCGGCAGAAAAAGAGGGAGTACACGCGGGTATAGCGCGCAACGAGCCAGAGCTTAACTGGCAAAGGATATAACTGTACCTGTGGCAGTATTGGGCTGATTGCCTTTCACTCGGGGGACTGCGTGGGCGTATTGAGGATGGCGCGCGCAGCTTCATGGAGTATCCCGTTGGTAGCAAGCGCTCCTGGCCCACCGGCCCCGTCAATACCGGATAATGAGGTGAAACGCCCGCCCGCTTCTGTGACGATGGGAACGAGGGCAGCCATGTCGTGGAGTTCGAGCTTTGGCTCTGTAGCAATATCGCATACCCCTTCGGCCACGAGCATATATGACCAAAAATCGCCAAATCCGCGAGTTCGCCAGCACTGACGGCACAACTCGATAAAAGCTGGTAGCTGGTTGCGAGGTTCCCAGCCATCCAAAGATGAATATGACAGGGAGGCATCAGCGATGTGTTGCACGCCAGAAACGGATATGGCACGGGCTTGCCCGATACGTTCCCCGCAGTAGGCGCCCATATTTTCCGCGGCAAACCAGCGGCGTGATAAGGCAGGTGCGGAAACAACTCCGAGCACGATTCGTTCATTTTCCGATAGTGCAATGAGGGTCGCCCACACGGGCACGCCGCGAACGAAGTTCTTCGTCCCGTCAATGGGATCAATAATCCAGGTACGTGCGCGGTGCCCAGTGCGCCCGTGCTCTTCGCCTACAATGGCGTCGTATGGTCGCTCTTGATGTAGTATGCGGCGGGCGATGTTCTCTGCCTCTCGGTCAGCGTCGGTCACTGGGCTGAGATCCGGTTTTGTTTCGACGTGAAGATCACTTGCCATAAAGCGGCGCATGGTAAAAGCGTCTACCTCGTCGGCAATCTGTAAAGCCAAAACAAGGTCGTCATAGTATGCGCTGTGTGCAGTGATAGCTTCCATGAACCCACCATACGCTACCGGCTAGTACGTGGGGTACTTAAGTCGCAGAGGGAAGCTGAAGAAGCGCACGAATAGACGTGTGGATAAAGATATGCCAGTTCTATACAGAACGGATACGCATGATGATTGGGGATATAGGGGCAGAATGTGTTGCTCTGGCCACGGTTTTTCCTTGTATCGGTGCGGGAAAGCCGGGGGGGGGAGAAAAGAAAGAGAAAAAGAGAGAGGGAGAGAAAAAGAAAGAGAGATAAAGAAAGAGAGATAAAGAAAGAGAGATAAAGAAGAGGAAAGGAGCGCGTGGAGTAGCTTTGCGGGCAGGCGGAATATGCCGTTCTGAGTCCGTATTTTCGTTGTGCGGGTAGGGAAACACGGCGTGAAACGTAGTTTGGAAGTTTATGTTAGGTGAGAACCATGAAATGCCGGTACTCCGGCGCATATGCGGATATGTGAAGAAAAACGAAAATACGCAAAGACGAGGGTGGCGAGCTGGTGACGGTCTGCTCGGTATCCACTGACCTACCGCCGTACATATATCTGCCGAAAACAGTATTCAACAGCGCCTATCCTATAGCGGCAAACGAAAATGCTATATCGCGTTTCTGCTCAGCTTTTACCAGATCCAGGACGGATCGTTCTTTATCCGTGAGGCAACAAGACGGCGATATGACGCCACCCGAGCGCGTGTGCGAGCATCTGCTGCTGTATCGAACGCACAGCCAACGCTACCATCCTCATGTAAACAGCCGCGTGGGCATTGAACCGCTAGCTCGTGAAGATCCTCGAACGCCCGCAAAAGATCCAGAGGTTCGACGTGGGCTAAGCCAAAACTGCGTACCCCCGGGGTGTCAATAACCAGACCGTCAGCACCAAACGGGAAAGCCACAACCGATGTAGAGGTGTGCCGCCCTCGGCCGGTCACAGTATTTACCTCGCCAGTTGTCCGCTCGGCTTGAGGAATAAGGGCATTAATGAGAGTAGATTTCCCTACACCAGAATGGCCAACTAGCACAGAACTATGCCCACGAAGAGCCGCTTTGATCTCGTGCAGATCAGCGAGCGCAGCGCTTGAGGATTCGGCAGATTCTGCATGGGCGGGCTGAGTCTCGTCAAGTCGGGAGACGTACATATCAATATCGAGTGGCTGATAGATCTGTATCAATTCATCGGCATCCGCTAAGTCTGCCTTAGTGAAAATGAGGATAGGGCGCATGTGCGCGTCGTAGGCGGCGACCAGGCAGCGGTCGATCATCCCGGGGCGTGGCTGCGGGCGGGCAAGTGCTGTGACGATGATGAGCTGGTCGGCGTTTGCGACGATAACCCGTTCCGAACCGGCACTTTCTCCTTCTTCGGCGGTGCGTCGCAGGGCAGTGCGCCGCTCGTCAATATCGACTATGCGAGCCAGAGTATCTTTTTTGCCAGATAGATCGCCAACAACGGCGACGATATCACCGACGACGATAGCGCCGCGCGGAAGTTCTTTAGCTTTGACTGCGCTGACGTGCGTTCCGTCATCGCTCATGATGATGTGATAGCGCCCGCGGTCCACTCGATACACTTGCCCGCGACGGGCAGTGGAATAGTCTGGGCGGATTTTTGTGCGTGGGCGCGAGCCTTTGCCAGGGCGAACCCGAACACGAGGATCATCGGTTCCGGTATCGCGTCTACCCATGATCTACTCCGAACCCTTCACGCCACATCTGGGCGAAGGTGGGGAAGGTTTTTGCAGTCGTTTCGATATTGCGCACGCGCGAACCTGGCAAACGCAGGGCGCAAATAGCGCCAAACATTGCCATACGGTGATCGTCATAGGTATCGAAGATTGCTGCTCGGCTTGGGTATCCGCCATGAATAACGAGGTCGTTGCCACATTCCGTGGCGCTGATACCGATTTTATCTAGCTCGGTAACGAGGGCGGCGAGACGGTTTGTTTCATGACCGCGCAGTTGCCCGATATTGCGCAGTCGGGAGGTCCCCTCGGCAAAAGCTGCCACGGCAGCAAGCGTCGGGACGAGTTCGCCAAAGTCGCTCATATCCACATCAATGGGAGCAAGTTGCTGTGGACCGTGTATCTCAAGAATCCCGTTGTGGATCTGTGTGTGTGCCCCCATACGTTCAAAGAGGTCAATGAATTTTGCCCCGGGCTGCCTGGTGTGTTCGGGCCAGTGGTGAATTCGCGTCG
The DNA here is from genome assembly GCF_046599555.1 of Trueperella sp. LYQ141. Taxonomy (NCBI): domain Bacteria; kingdom Bacillati; phylum Actinomycetota; class Actinomycetes; order Actinomycetales; family Actinomycetaceae; genus Trueperella; species Trueperella sp. LYQ141. The sequence continues at coordinate 154,664 of NZ_JBKIWQ010000005.1, forward strand.
TTCCACCAGTAACCATAGCTGCGGCAAGGAAAGGGCCAGCATTCGTGGTATCAGCCTCAACAGTGACGTCCGGTAAGGCGGGAACGTTCGGGCTGACCACCCAGCGCTCCACGCGCCCGGATTCGTCGGCATATTCCTGCACCTCAATACCGGCTTGTCGCAGGACGTCAATCGTCATGGCAATATGCGGTTGAGAGGGCAGGCGCGCGCCGCGATGTCGGATCTCCAATCCGCTATCCATCAGGGCGCCGGTCATCAGTAGAGCGGAAATGAATTGCGAGGAGGAGGACGCATCAATTTCAACGTACCCGCCAGCAATAGAGCCGCTGCCGTGTATGGTCAACGGAAGTACGGCTTGACCAGCGATATCTGTGCTGGCTTCGATATGGACTCCGAGATCAGTTAAGGCGCGAACGATAGCGTCCATTGGGCGGCGGCGGGCGGCCGGATCGCCATCAAGTTGGACTGCGCCAGCGGCAAGAGCAGCTACTGGCGCAATAAAACGCATAACCGTCCCCGCTAATCCACAATCAATTGTGCCTCCGTGCAGGGGAGCGGGGATGATCGTCCACGCCTCATCGCTCCGCTCAATCTCTACCCCTAGTTCTTCGAGGGCGTGCGCCATCAGTTCAGTATCGCGCGCGACGAGGGGGTGTGCGATTGTGACGATCCGAGAGCCTAATGCGGCCATAATGAGATAGCGGTTTGTTAAAGATTTTGAGGCCGGCACGTCAAAGTCGGCGTTAACGGGCCCGGACGTCGGAGCAGGCCAGGTTTCGGAAAAGTCAGGCGCAAGCCCGTAAGCGCTAGAAATACTAGCGCTCATCGTGGAAGCGTCATCTGCCAATTCCATCTGCAATCACCGGGTAGGTAGCCGATCTTGTGCGGTCTGCCGCGCATTTTCAGCCCATTTGCCGACGCGATACGTCATAGAGGGTTTACCGCCCCGATCTTGCGCAGCGATTAATGCGCCGCCGACGAGCCCCAGACTGCTGAGCAATCCGGTCAGGGATTCGCTACGTTGCGTGCCTCGCTGGGACCAGAAAGGATAGCGAGCTATTGCAATGGGAAGCTGTAATGAACCGAGAAGGAATGCGGCAGAGCGTGGTGTGCGCCCGCGGGCGAGGGATAAACCAGCAATCGTGAAAACCGCGCCAGATGCTCGGGTGGCAAGATCCAAGGTTCCGGCAGATGGGGCGGGCACTCCAAAGCGTTCCAGCATCTCGAAACCCCGCTCAGCAGCTTCGCGATGGCGCGCAGGGTGGATAAGAGCATCGACACCAGAAGCGACGAAAGGCGCGGCGAGCAGGGGGCGAGCAAGTCGAGTAAACATGAGAACTCCGTTCGTTGGTTGCTTATGCATTGTAATCCACCTTTGCCTTATCGGCGGAGTGGATCTCGGCCTGCGCGCTATGGGTGAACGCGGGCCAGGAATTCGTCAAGAATTCGATGGAACTCTTCGGGGTTATGTCGCCGCACGCAATGTGGCGCTTCAGGAATCACAACCGTTTCGATCTGCGGATTATTCAGCGCGTGAATCTGCTCAACTCCGGCTCTTCCGATGACGACCCCAGGTGCGTCACCAGTGATAATGAGAGTGGGAATACGTAGGTTAGTGGCCCAGAGTTGCCAATCAGGATAACCAACATTTCCTGCGGCGAGATAGGTTAGATCAACGGCGAGTTTCCCATCTAGCCAGCCACATCGATCGCGTTGGGGCCAGGAGGGAAATTCCTGGTAGTTGGTAGCGAGAGTCTGCGCTGGATTTTGTCGAACTTGCTGATGGTATGCCACAGAGTCCGGCAGATTCTCTTGATATTGCTGGGCGCGTTCAGCGCTGAGCCACGCCGGATCTTCGCCGACGACTCCGACAAACCATTGAGGGTGATCGGCGGCGAGCCGTGTGATGAGCCCGCCACCCATAGAGTGGCCAATACCTACGGCTGGTCCGTATTCTGCGACCAAAAGTTCAACTGATTCGCTTAAGGCGCGCAGCGCGGCCGGTAGGGGTTCGCGACATTCCTCCGGCGTTGCCTCCCGTGATAAACCGTGGCCAAGGGTGTCGAGCGCAACGACGTGATAGCGGTCGTGCAGGCGATAGATGAGGTCGCCTAGCGCGCTTGCGGTATCGGTAACGCCGTGGCAGGCAATGACCAGTGGCCCCCGACCAGAGTGGATACTTGCTAACGGAAGATGAAGGGGCATTTTTCACCTCGTGGTAGAAAAAGATCAGTGCTCCAATTGGAGGAGATCAACTAGCGGCTGGTAATGATCGTATATGGCTTGGCGGTATCCGTCAGTATCGCCAGCTTCAGCGGCACGCAACATATTGCCGTGGGCTCGAGCAGTATCCAGGAGGCTGTCAGAGTTTTGCTGGCTGTTGAGTTCCGGAATGAAAGCCTGGTGAACGAGCCATACTGCGCCGGTGAGCTGGGTGAGGAGTTCGTTGTTGACGTAGGCATTCATCCCATTATGGAAAGCAATATCTTCGTCGAGATAGGTGTGCCCAGCTTCGGCTTTGGCAATCATGGTGGCGACGAGTTCGTCGAGGTGGGGATTGCTGGTGCCGGCCATAGCAGTGACGAGAGAATCGGCAGCGCCGAGATCAATATATCTGCGCATGGATACGACGTTACGCAGGGAATCTCGGCCGGTTGCACTGGTGAGCCCGTAGCGCAAGACCAGGGTTTCAACCATTGGAACGAGTGACATTTCCCCGACGAATGACCCACGCCCCTGGTAGACGCGAATAATATCGAGGGCTTCGAGTTTGCGCAGAGCTTCCCGGACGGATGATCGTGACACGCCGAGATCGTCGCAGAGCCGTGCTTCGGTTGGGAGGGGATCGCCGGGTTTTAATCCACGGTTCAAGATATATGCCTTGATGGCATTCATTGTGGCTGATGAGCGATTTACGGCAGAGATCGGCTCGACGGGGACCTCAGCTCCGCCGTTGGGGAGGGCTCCCGTCGTTGGGATTTGGTTGCGCAAAAACGCTTGCGCGAAGTTGTCTGACATCTTACGATTCATTCTAACGAGTATGAAGCAATAATGCATCATACTTCACTCAAAGGAGAGGAAATAATATATGCGTTCGTCAAAGCGTTGGGCAACAGTGAGCGCCGTTGCAACGGCTGCAATGCTTGCTCTCGCCGCCTGTGGAGGCGGTGGTTCTGAGCCTAACGGATCATCGGGCGGATCGGCGTCGGGCAATGGTGCTCCCAGCGGAGTGCTGAACCTAGGTGTTGCCTACGAGACAACCAACTATGATCCATCAACAACCTCCTCAGCTCTGGCACTCGGAGCTAACTGGCAGGTCATGGAGGGCTTGTACGAATTCGACATGTCCAACTATGAGGTGTATCCGGCATTAGCAGCCGGTGAGCCAAAGAAAATATCCGATACGGAGTATGAGATTACGCTACGTGAAGGGGCGAAATTCTCTGACGGTACGCCAGTTACCTCTGCGGATGTAGCAGAGTCCTACAAGCGCACCACCGCAGATACGTCGATCTATAAGCAGTTCTTCACTTTCGTTGATTCCGTGGCTGCCAAAGACGATAAGACTGTCACGGTCAAACTGAAGTACCCGTTTGCTAACTTGTCAGCTCGGCTGGTTGACGTAAAAATCATCCCAGCAGCAAAATCTCAAGACGAGATGAAAGCCAAGCCGATCGGAACTGGCCCGTACAAGTTTGACACCATCACCAGCACTGCAATTGAAGCGTCCCCGAACGAGTTTTATAACGGTTCCAAACCGGCAACCGTCTCAAAGATTCACTGGGACGTCCTCAAAGACGATTCAGCGCGTCTATCGGCAGCTCTAGGCGGAACGATTGACGTTATGGAAGCAGTCCCGTCAGCGACGAAGAAACAATTGGAAGCAGGCGGCTGGAAACTCGATGAAGTTGGCGGCTACAACAACGCCTTCCTGATGTTCAACACCTCCAAGGCGCCATTTAATGATCCGGCAGTGCGCCAAGCATTCCACCATGCCATTGACCGGCAGAAGCTCGTCGATCAGGCAATGGAAGGAGATGCAAAGGTAGCCACCTCATTCCTCCCAGAATCCAACCCAATGTATAAGAAAGCGGCCACCCAGTTCGATTTCAATACCGATCTGGCAAAGCAAGCGTTCAGCAAGGCAGGATTGAAAGAGGTTACCCTGATTACTACCGATCACCCCTGGATTGCGAACCTCGCTCCGCTGATCCGTCAAGATCTCGAAGCTGCCGGTTTGAAAGTGAATGTGCAGTCCATGGCCTCCGGCGATCTGTACTCCAACTTCGCTGATATTGCTAACCCGACCTATGATGTGGCACTCGCCCCAGGCGATCCCTCCGTCTTTGGTAACGATCCGGGCATCATTATCGACTGGTGGTACGGCGATAATGTGTGGACTAAGCAGCGTGATTCCTGGCAGAAGAGTGCTCCTGAGGCATTCGCCCAGTTGCGCGAGCTATCGACGCAAGCCTCTAAGGCTCAAGGTGAGGAAGCGAAGCAGTTATGGGGTCAGGCCCAAGATCTCATCGCTCAGGAAGCCCCGATCTATCCACTCTTCCATCGCACAATCATCACGGGATACAACCCCAACAAAGTGGAAAACGTTAAGGGAGTAGGAACAACTGGTCTCTTAGTCCTTGGCGCAAAAGCTAAGCAGTAGTAAGCACGGAGGGGAGGGGCATAGCAGTTCCTCCCCTCCACTATTGCCTCGGTATAAAGCGGAGAGTATCGGCGTTTCGTACTATCGCCTACCAGCGACGTGATCGGAATATATCTGATTCCCTGCTGAGACTCCGCAAAACATCAACACGTCCTAGATCGCAGAAGAGGAATGAAGAACTGTGAGTAATCTAGTGCGGCTGCTCGGACGGCGATTAATTGCCTTGCCGATCATGATTGTTGGGGTGACGATCCTGGTGTTCTTCGTCATGGCATTGTCTCCCATTGATCCGGCATATACCGCCCTCGGGGAATTTGCCACCCCGCAAGCCCTGCAAGAATTTCGGATACAACACGGGTTAACTGATCCACTTGTTATCCAGTATTGGCACTATTTATGTGGAATGACGCATGGCGATCTTGGAATCTACGGCGTCGGTGAAACAAATAAGGTCGCTGATATGGTCAGCCAAGCCCTTCCGGTGACCCTATCGTTGACATTCTTTGGTCTATTTATTGCAGTTCTTATCGCGTTCCCGCTCGGCATTATCGCCGCTATTTATCGTGATCGCTGGGTAGATCAGCTCATCCGCGTGCTGTCGGTTATTTGTATCGGCACGCCATCGTTTTGGCTCGCCAGCTTGCTAGTGCTGGCCTTTATCGGATCGGGAATACCAGTTTCTGGTGAATTACCGCCCCTCACTGAGGATTTTGTCGGGTGGTTTAACCGCATGTTACTACCTGCTATTTCCCTGGCAATTCCAGTTATCGGCCAGATGACTCGGGTGGTGCGAACTTCAATGGTTGAAGAGCTCGATCGGGATTACGTTCGGACGGCCCTTGGCGCAGGCGTGCCACGTAGCGTCGTGATCGGGCGCAATGTGCTGCGCAATGCCCTTATTACTCCGGTAACGGTACTCGGTCTTCGCGTTGGTTATCTTATGGGCGGTGCCGTCGTTATCGAGATTATCTTCGCCATTCAAGGCATGGGGCAGGTGCTCATCAAAGGTATCCAAAACAATTGGGTGAACCTGGTACAAGGCGGAGCTTTGGTGGTTGCGGTGTCCTTTATCGTCGTCAACATCATCGTTGACATGCTGTATTTGCTTATCAATCCACGGATTAGGTCGGTGTGATGGCGATGATGTCAAAAAGAGAAAAACTGACGAAAGCTACCGCGCCGAACGTGCGCTTTGCTCGTCTGCGAAATATGACGATAGGAGCGCGTATTGCGTTAGCTGTCCTGGTGGCAGTGGTTGCTATCTCCGTTATCGCTCCTATGGTTGTCTCGATCTCTCCAGATGCGATTGACACCAAATGGGCGCCGCCAAGTGCGAAACATATCTTTGGGACGGACCACGTCGGTCGCGATATTTTTGCTCGTATCTTGTACGGCGGGCGATTCTCGCTGATGATTGGGCTATGTGCCACGGTAATTGCATTGTTTTTTGGGGCGATCATCGGTTCGGTTGCGGCTGTAGCGCGCAAGAGTATCGGTGAAGTCATTATGCGTGTGCTGGACGTTATTATGGCTGTTCCGGGAATCGCGATGGCTGCCGTCATGGTGCTGGTCTTTTCGCGTCGGCTCGCTGCTGATAACGTCATCGGGATTTTAGCGGTCATTATTGCTGCTATTGCCTTCGTCTATATCCCGCAATTAGCGCGAATCGTGCGGGCAAATGTTATGAGTGCGTACGGGGAAGATTATGTGCGGGCAGTTATCGTTTCTGGCGCTCGCGCCCCGTGGATTCTCATTCGGCATGTGGTGCGCAATACGGCAGCGCCGGTTTTAGTTTTCGCCACCGTCTTGGTCGCTGACGCGATTATTTTGGAAGCCTCTTTGACCTTTATCGGTTCCGGCTTGCAATCTTCAATGGTGCCGACCTGGGGCAATGTGCTCTCTGACGCTTCAAGCAATATGTCAGTATTGCTCGGGCAATGGTGGACGGCCTTCTTCCCTGGAATCTTTATTATGCTGACGGTGCTATGCCTGAATATCCTCTCAGAAGGAGTCACGGACGCGATGGTGGTTGCCTCCCGTGGGGAACAGCCTGTAGCTGCTGTGGCGGCAAACCGTGAGCAAGATAAACTCCTGCTTGATCCGCGGTTGGCCTATGCGCAACAAGCACAAGCGCTGCAAGAGCGGATCAGTGAGTTGGCTCGCGTGGAATCCCAGCGTCATGATCGCTTCCTTGCTCAGGCGACCGGCACGCCGCTATTAGAGGTACGCAACCTCTCGATTCGTTTCCCGCGTCACGGCGATGTCAATGTGGTAGATAACGTCTCGTTCACTGTGCATAGTGGGCAGACGATGGGGCTTGTTGGTGAGTCGGGATGCGGTAAATCCATCACTGCCTTGACAATCATGGGGTTAATCGACCCGCAGGCGCAGATCAGTGGGCAGATTTTCTATAATGGTCGCGATCTGCTGACGATGACAGCCAAAGAACGGCAGGGGCTGTTAGGCCATGAGTTGGCAATGGTGTATCAAGACGCCTTATCGTCGCTCAATCCGGCGATGCTTATTCGATCCCAGATGAAGCAATTGACTAAGCGCGGGGGTACTCGCACGGCGGAAGAGCTACTCGAATTAGTCGGGCTTGATCCGGTGCGAACGCTCGGTTCGTATCCGCATGAGCTTTCCGGCGGGCAACGCCAGCGTGTGCTCATTGCCATGGCTTTAACTCGTGATCCAAAGCTAATTATTGCCGACGAGCCAACGACCGCTTTGGACGTCACAGTACAAAAACAGGTCATTGATCTATTGAATTCGCTGCGGGAAAAGCTGGGCTTTGCGATGGTATTTGTGTCTCATGACTTGGCATTGGTCGCTGAGGTGGCGCATCGCATCACCGTGATGTATGCCGGACAAGTTGTCGAGCAAGCTCCGACGAGCGAACTGCTATCGAATCCTATCCATGAATATACGCGCGGATTACTGGGTTCGGTGCTCTCTATTGAGGCCGGTGCAGGGCGCCTCCATCAGGTGCCGGGAACAGTGCCCTCTCCGAAGGATTTCCCCGCTGGTGACAGATTTGCCCCGCGTTCTTCGCATCCGGACGTCGGTTTAGATACTCCACCAATTCGAATGGGCATTGCCGATAAGGAGCACTATTACGCCGCCGTTCCGGATTCTGCGTGGAAGCAGGCCGGCTACGAACCGCCAATCCAGCCAGGTAAAGCGCTACCGATTGCCGCGCAGGCTTCCCATGATCCGCAGGAGGAGTTATGAGCACAATGACGACAAAGTCAGCCACCTCGGCTACCCAATCCTCGCCTAATGCGATCATTGAGTTGCGCGATGTTTATGTAACGTTCAAATCGCGAACCGGATCGCTGTTCAAACCGCATCTCGTTCATGCCGTCAATGGGGTATCCATGACGGTGAAGCCGGGGGAAGTTCTCGGTATCGTTGGAGAATCCGGATGCGGGAAATCCACTACAGCGAATGTGATGTGTGGCTTGCAGGCTCCTACCGCTGGGCATGTGTATTTCAAAGGGGAAGAAGTAACCAAACGTTCCGCGGCAGATCGTCGAGCTATTGGGCGGGTTGTTTCTGTGGTGTTCCAAGATCCGGCAACAGCGTTAAATGCGCGCATGGCGGTACGCGATCAGTTGATGGACCCCCTGCGAGTACACAAAATCGGAACAGAAACAGAGCGAGAACGGCGGGTGGCTGAACTTATCCAGATGGTAGGTCTGCCCTCGTCAGCACTGGGGGCTTTGCCCTCTCAGCTTTCTGGCGGGCAGCGGCAGCGGGTGGCCATCGCGCGGGCCCTCTCGCTGAGCCCAGATGCCATCATTGCTGATGAGCCAACGTCTGCTTTGGATGTATCGGTGCGAGCCCAGATTTTGAATCTGCTCATGGACCTCAAAAATGATTTGGGGCTGGCGATGGTTTTCATTTCGCACGATATTCAGACGGTCCGGTATATCTCCGACACGATTGCGGTAATGAATGGTGGGCGAGTGGTTGAAGAAGGCCCAGCTCGGCAAATTCTAGAAAATCCGCAAGATCCCTATACTCGCACGCTGTTAGGCGCTGCGCCTTCGCTACTTCATCCCAACTTAGGACAAGGTTAAGATAATGAATTTTCGTGGTGTTATTCCTCCGGTTGTTACCCCGTTGACGGCAGATGGACAACTGGATATTCCCTCTTTGGAACGCTCACTGAACCGGATGATTGAGGCCGGAGTTGATGGGCTGTTTATCCTCGGTTCGTCAGGAGAAGTTGTTTTCTGCACTGACGAGCGCCGACGCCAGATCATCGAAGCGACAATGCGGATCGTGAATAAGCGCGTTCCGGTATTGGTGGGCGCGATTGATATGACGACGCCGAGGGTCATTTCGCATGCGAAAGTGGCATGCGAGCTAGGAGCGGATGCGATTGTGGCAACGGCTCCGTTCTATGCGATTCTCGGGGAAAAGGAAGTAAAACGTCATTTCCGGCTCATTCGGCAGGCAATTGACGTGCCGTTGTTTGCCTACGATATTCCGGTGTGCGTACACAAAAAACTCAGCCCTGCATTGATTATCGAGCTGGCGCGTGATGGGGTGCTGGCTGGAGTGAAAGATTCTTCGGGCGATGATGTTTCTTTCCGTAACCTCGCGTTATTGCGTGATGAGCAGCAGCTTGATTTGTGTTTGCTCTCTGGGCATGAGGTAGTTGTCGATGGGGCGTATTTATCCCATGCAGACGGGTGTGTGCCGGGATTGGCTAATGTTGAACCGCGTGTTTATGTCGAGCAATGGCGAGCGGCAGAGAATCGAGATTGGGAGCGGGTTCGTCAGTTGCAAGATGAGGCCACCCGACTCATGCGTATTACCTCGGCAAGTGGCGAGATGGGCTATGCGGCTGGCGTAGGGTCGTTCAAGACGGCTCTGATGCTCCTCGGTATTTTTGACACCAATACCATGCCGGAGCCGGTGCAAGCGCTATCAGGCGATGACGTTGAGGCGGTCGCTGAGGTTTTGCGTTCGGTAGGCCTGCTCGCCGAATAATCCCAGATCGCATAGGGCCAAACGGCGTATTTGCTTTTGCGGTGCGCTGTCACATTGAGAGAAGGTGCGGTGATGAGCGAAAGAGTTGAAGAATCGGCGGATGCCCTCGGAATGCGGTCAGGTATGGCGGGCTCTGAGCAGGCTATATCTGGCATGGGCAAGATCCTCACAATGGATATTGGGGGGACGAAGATCGGTTCTGCTATCACCCAGCTTCCAGATCTGCATATTGGCACCTACAGCGAAATGCCGACGAACGCCGAGGAGGGAGGGGAGGCGGTTGCGCAGCGTGTGCTCCAAATGGTGCGTCAGCAACTGCAATCCCATCCCGATGTTGTGGGCGTGGCAATCGCTAGTGCCGGGGTTATTGATCCCAACACTGGGGCCGTGCTGTCAGCAACGAACACTATGCCGGGCTGGTCGGGCACGCCATTAGGGGATCTGGTTGCACAGGCTGCCGCAGTGCCGGTGGCAGTGATTAATGACGTTCATGCGCATGGTCTAGGGGAGGCCGTGTGCGGTGCTGGGCGGGGGTATCGCTCGGTATTGGCGATCGCTGTGGGCACCGGCATTGGTGGAGCGCTGGTTGTTGGTGGGGATGTCGTATTAGGTGAGCATTTTCTTGCTGGGCACGTCGGGCATATCCATCACCACGAGGCCCGTCACATGCGGTGCTCATGTGGGCGTTACGGGCATATTGAAGGTATTTGTTCTGGTCACGGAATAACGAATTGGTTTAACGCCGAGTTTTGCGCGGATGGCGAAGTGGTCGCGAACGGGAAAGAGCTGTATGATCGGGCGAATGCTGGTGATCCGGCAGCAAAACGTTGTTTCACCCGCTCTGCTTTTGCCCTTGGGGAAGCTGTTGGTTCCTTGGTTAATAGTGTTGATCCGGCGATTGTGGTGTTGTCAGGGTCCATGACGAAATCTGGGGATACCTGGTGGCGAGCGCTTCGAGATGGATATGGCGGGTGCGTGATGGATCCGGTAGCGAAGGTCGCGCTGGTTCATGGGGTATGTGGCTCGCGCGCGCCATTGTTGGGTGCGGCGATTGCTTTTAGCCGCCGGTATATGCGTCGGAAAATTTGATGAATCTGAACATATAGATAGCAGGGTGGCGCATAGTGCAAGTGAGCCGATGGTGGCATTACACGTTTTGATCTACACGAGGAGAGAAGATGTCTGAGGCAGCGACAGCACGTCGTCTTATTGAATCCTTGCGCGGGGCGTTAATCGTTTCGTGCCAGGCCTATGTTGGTGAGCCGTTGCGGCATCCGGAAACGATGGCGCAGATGGCCTTGGCCGCTGAACGAGGTGGTGCGCGAGCAATCCGTTGCCAGGGGTTGGCTGATATTTCAGCTATTAAGGGGCAGGTGAAAGTGCCGGTAATCGGGTTGTGGAAAGAGGGTGATGAGGGTGTGTATATCACTCCGACGTTGCGTCATGCGCGGGCATGCGTGATGGCTGGGGCAGATATTGTTGCTATTGACGCAACTCGTCGGCCTCGTCCGGATGGGTTGAGTTATGCCCAGACGGTAGCTGCCTTGCATAGCGAGGGCGCTATTGTGATGGCAGATTGCGGATCCTTGGCTGACGCGCGGATGGCGGCTGAAGCGGGAACGGATATTTTGTCCACAACGTTGGCTGGATATACCGGCGAGCGTGAGAAAACCTCTGGTCCGGATATGGATTTATTGCGTCAGATGGTGGCTGAATTTTCTGATATTCCGGTGATTTGCGAGGGGCGCGTTCATACCCCGCAACAGGCGCAGGAAGTGATGGCTGCCGGGGCATATGCGGTGGTTGTTGGAACGGCTATTACCCATCCGACCTCTATCACCTCCTGGTTTGCGGATGCGTTATGCGCAGGCGAGGGGAAGTAGGGCGGATGTATGCTGGGAAGTGTCCCCCATCATGGTGCGAGGGTGATGTGTTCATGGTGTTCATCGTGGAACGGAAAGGGTGCTAAGGGATGAAAGTCGGAATTTACGCGGACGAGCAGGCGGTTGGAGCGGCGGCTGCACAGTATTTCATGAATGTCATGAAAGCAGCAGATCGTCAGGTTGTCGGTGTGGCAACGGGGTCAACGCCTTTGCCGTTATATGAGCGTTTGCGGCAAGCACATGCGGCTGGATCGTTCTCATTGACGGGCGCTCACGCTTTTGCTTTGGATGAATATATTGGGATTCCGCAGGATCATCCGGAAGCCTATCGCAATGTTTTGCGCGCCGAACTGGTTGGTGACGATAAGACGGGACTGAGCGAAGAAGGCTTACATACCCCTGACGGCCGTGCAGAAGATCCGCAGGTAGCTGCTGCTGATTATGACCGTGCTATCCGGGAATCCGGTGGTATCGTACTGCAGATTCTTGGTATCGGGGCGAACGGTCATATCGGTTTTAATGAGCCAGGTGGATCGCTGGTATCACGCACCCATGTTGATGCGCTGACGGAGCGCACTCGCAAGGATAATGCGCGTTTCTTCGATAATGATATTTCCCAGGTGCCGACGATGTGCGTCACTCAGGGCTTGGGGACGATCATGGAGGCCAAGCATCTTTTGTTGATTGCGACGGGAGCGGCGAAAGCAGACGCGGTTGCTGCGATGGTTGAAGGTGGCGTGAGTGCCGTCTGCCCGGCATCGATTTTGCAGATGCATCCGTCTGTTGTGGTCTTTGTCGATGAAGCGGCGGCAAGCAAGTTACAGTATGCAGATCTGTACCGTAACCGCTGGGAGGTACTGTCATGAGTGAATTGCGTGGTCGGCTCCTCGATGCGGCAGGGGAACTCGTCGGTTCTGGTCTGCGCCTAGAAGATGGCCGCATTGCCGAGATCTTTCCTCCTGACGAGAACGTGTCAGGATGGGTAACTCCAGGTTTTGTGGATGTGCACTGTCATGGGGGTGGCGGCTCGTCTTTCCCGGATAATCCGTCGCCAGAAGGGGTGGATACCGCAGTTGGTGCCCATCGCGCCTTGGGAACGACGGTGATGCTGGCATCGACGGTGTCACTCGTTGATCCAATTCCTGCTATTAAGGATTTGGTTCGTGCGTGCCGAGCTGGGAAATTAGCTGGTATTCATCTGGAAGGCCCGTATATTTCTCCGCATAAGTGCGGAGCGCAGAATCCGGCTGCAGTGCGGATGCCTGATATGGCGGAGCTGCGTTCCTGGCTGGAAGCTGGCGAGGGATACATCAAGACGATGACTATTGCCCCTGAGGTTGAAGGGGCAATGGAGGCTGCTCGAATGTTGCTGGATTATGGTGCTGTACCTTCGTGGGGGCATACCAGCGCGAGTGGAGAGCAGACTCGGGCGGTTTTGGAAGCGACGGCTGCGTATGCGCAAGAGATTGGGTTTACGCGCCCACCGCAGATGGCGACGCACTTGTTTAATGCTATGCCGCCGATTGGGCATCGTGCGCCAGGGCCGGTTAGAGAGCTGATTGCTGCGGCAAAGAAGGGGATCTGCGTGGTCGAATTGGTTGCGGACGCAGTTCATCTTCATCCTGATTTGGTTCATGACGTTCTTGAATATGTTGGTACGGATAATCCGCTGGGCGTGGTGTTTGTAACCGACGCGATGGAAGGCGCGGGTATGCCTGATGGGCGCTACACCTTAGGCGGATTGGACGTCGATATTGTTGACGGTGTGGCTCGGTTATCGCGTGGCGGAGCTATTGCTGGTGGTACTGCTCGAATCGCGCAAGAGATTGAGCGAATGGTCAGTGGCGGATACGTGCCGATGGATGTGGCAGTGCGGGCCTGTGTGCAAACACCGGCGATGACCTTAGGTTTTGACGCAGATACCCCTGGTTTGACCTTAGAGTGGGAGATCGGGGCGCCCTGTAATGCTGTGGTGTTTGATGAGGATTTGACCGTGACGCAAGTGTGGCGTGAAGGTGAAACGTATATGTAGGTAGTGGCGCTGTATGGTGTGGTGGGTCTGCGCACAAAGCTCATCCCTAATTGAAAGCATGGTGGGTAGACCGTTACACTAGGAGCGTTTCGAGATTGAGGAGTTGACACATGTCTAAGCGTGGAAGAAAGCGTCGTGAACGCCGTAAGAAGGGCGCAAATCACGGCAAGCGTCCCAACGCATAAGTAACAGAAATGCGTGTGATGAATGGCTGAAGCAAATGCTTCAGCCATTTTTCTTTGTGTTTTTATGAGCTGACGGTGTGACTGGGCAGAGGGCCTCGGTAGAAATGTTTTCTGCCTGTTGCCGGACGCTCGAGGTAGGGGGTTTTGCTGAGGTTGTTTTTGTTCAATAGGGCAGATATGTGGATGTGGTAATGCGGTGGCGGTTTTAGCCTGTAATTGTGCTCAGGAGTTGCGGCGGTGAAGCTGCTTAAGAATAGAGCATGAAAAAATAGAGCTGGAGAGAATGGCGCCATCACACAACCACGTATAACAGGCACTAAAGAGACGCGTTACTGCCCTACAAAATGGGAATGCGTGGGAAGCTATAGGGTGAAGTGTGTTGTTATTTTCGAGTTTTCGGGTTGCAGGGCGGAATATATTGCTCCGATATGCGTTTTGCTCTTGTGGAGTGAGAAAGTCGGGTTTTAGTCGGTAGTGGTCAACTATGAAGTCGGGCAAAATTCGTTGCTATTTTCGGCTTTCCGGCGTAATAACGGGAAAGCCGTTGTGTTTGGTGTGGTGTTGGGGTTCGTTGTATGTGTGAGTGGGGCTGTGGAATACCTACTGTGCGGGTGAGTGATGAACGGCATGGTAGTCATCAGCAAGTGCTCAGCGGTGGAGGTGCTGGGAAGTAAAACGCCGTAGGTTTAGGCGAGAGCTTGCGAGTCTTTCAGCGCCTTAGAATGACTACTTTTTCGGAAAACTCAAACCAGTGCGCTGCTTAGAGTTGATCTTTTCGTCATCACATAGCCCAGCATGTGTAAATGTTGGTCTTTACCATCCTTGCTGAATTTTCTAGGGGAGGGGCGTGAGCGTCTGTACCTCGTCGGCGCGGTGAAATTAATGTGGCGTTGGTTTTAGCTGTTGAGTTTTGTTGCTGGTAGGAGCTTGTAGCTTTAGAGGGAGCTATGTTGGGAGAAGTTGTGTGCGGCGAGGCAGAAGCTAGGAATGTGGTCAAAAGGTGCGGTATGCGGGATGCGGATATGAATTATCCAACAAGCCGCCGGTCTTTGTAATACAATCGTTATCTTTCCGTTATGATTTTGTGATGTCAGAGCTTCCGCTTGAATGAGGAGGAATATGGGTCGCCACGTACGTTGCGCATCGTCAACGAATGATACGAAGGTTCGTACCGCGCTGACTATTTCGGCATTTGCAAGTTCGGCACTATTTGGCATGGTTGGTCCAACTGCTTTTGCGGCGCCCGAGAAAGCCGATTCAGCAGATAAGCAACTTCCTGTTTACCACGTCGATCCGTCTACTGCTGACGTTGTTGCGGCCGAGGGATCCTCCTGGCAGATGGCGACGATTTCCCTTGACGTTACTCACGAGGCTTCGGCTCCGGCACAAGCCCACGCGAACACCACTGCAGCGACGGCTGTTAATGCTCCGGCCCAGCAGGGTGGCGTTGCCAGCGCGCCAGCAACACCAGTTGCACCGGCAGATGGCAGCATTGTTGGTATTGCCCGTGCGTATGCCGGATACCCGTATGTCTATGGCGGAGCTTCCCCGGCAGGTTTCGACTGCTCTGGATTCACTTCGTTTGTTTATGCGCAAGCTGGTCATCCAATTCCGCGTACCTCGCAGGCGCAGGCGTATGCTGGCGTTCAGGTATCTGCCGCTGAGGCTCAGCCAGGGGATCTGGTGGTTTGGCCTGGGCACGTGGGAATCTACACTGGAGGCGGTCAGCACATCGCTGCTCGTATGCCTGGGGTAGGGGTGGCAGAAGGTCCGGTTTACGGCAACCCGATTTACGTTCGTATTGGTGGATAGCTGAAACCGCTATTGAACGGTCGGCAGTAGCTAGGTTTATATAAGTCTTCTTAAAGTTGTGGGGCGGTTTCGCAAACGCGAAACCACCCCCACAACATGTGTCTTAGCGAGTTATTGCGTCACTGGTGGATTAATCCCTAGCCAGCGATACCAGCCCTTGTGGAACACCAGCCAGGTAATGAGGCCGTACCCAGCTTGCCGTGGGCAATAACCATCTGGAGAGGTCGCCATATCCGTCAGCCATTGTTCGTGATGAACAAGCGGGTTATATGTATCGACGTAGATGACCTTGCGGCGTTCGCACACGTCTGCGTATGCACGGGTGAGATCCTCTTGAGCGCGAGCCGGAATATTGAGGCGTGGTGGTGGGCCAACGACGAAACATGACAACCCTTCGCGTTGGGCGTTATCGAGCATATTTGCCAGGTATAGACGAGAGCGTGCTAGGGACGTCGCGCCTAAATCTCGGGACCCTAAACCAATGACCAGCCGGTTATCACATTCTCTATCGAGACGAGGTAGGACTTCGCGCTCCCAGCGCAGTGATAGGGAATCCGTCGTTTCGCCAGGAAAAGCCAAAGGAATAGCCAGGAGCGGCGGATCAGATAGGGAACGAGCCATCGTCCGGCCCACCCATCCCATTGCGCGAGCATCGCCATAGCCGGCAACCAGCTCGTCTCCGACAAAGAAAATTTGGGTATTCACATGTTCACTGTGCCAAAAAATGGGCAGAGTTACCAGTGCGCGCGCCGCATAACGCCGTAAATGAACGATTGGTGCCCGCCCCTCTTTTTTTTCCCCCCCCCCGATGATGGTCAGGCGATTGCGCATGCGCTGGCTCTAACTTATTAGTGTCGATCTAGTTAAAGAGTTGCTGCCATCTTTCTATGGGCAATGCGGCAAGCTGAGTATTTCTCGAAGATGTTGAGCTTTTTCTAAGTGGGGCTGGTCTTATGGAGTAATTCTGATGTTGAGCAGTGAATCCCCGAATACATACCCAAAATATTGTATGACGAGCGCAATCAATGCTTTCGCTACGGTATCCGTATGCGTCAAACATGCACACTTGATGTGCCATGAGCCGTTAGTCGTTCGGATTAATATGTGCGCGCATGTGTAGTCTCCTCGCTCTGGGAAATTGGTCGAGGAAAAAACACCGTCAGACTGTCCGCTATCGGGTACGCGATCGGTGATGAGGGGAATTGAACGAGGAAAATACGCGGTCAGACTGTGTATGCGCGCGCTCTGGGTAAAGCGATGTGTTTCAAGGGTCTATATATAAGTGCGCCTTTGATTTTGCTCGCCATCTCAACCCTAGGTTGAGAGGGAGGAAAGCCCGCTCAGATCGGATTGAGTGGAAATGGCAGGTGACTTCAACCAAGCCCTCCAATCCATTCCCGCTGTAATCGTCAACGGTGGCATCTGCTGTGACATTTAAAAACAGAATGATAATCTTCCTTGGGGATTATTTTTTAGGGCAAAGAAAAAGCAGAGCGTGACTGGGATTGGGTGTCGTGCTCTGCTTTAATTTTTCTCGGGTTCGCTGTTTCCGATGAAGTTCCAGTAGATGTGGATGGTCTGGTTTTTCTTTCGTGTGCCGGGTATTTTTTCGGCTTGCTCGACTTCAATTCTTTCGACGAAGGTTCGGATGATTTCCGGCGTGAGTTCTTGAATGTCGGTGTACTTGCGTACTTGGGTTAAGAAGGCGTCGGTGTTTGCCATTTGGGTTTTGGCTTCGTGCAAGATGCCACGCAGTTCGGATATGCGTTGTTCAAGGTCGCGTTGTTCGGTGTCGTAGTTGGTTTGTAGTTTGACGTAGCGTTCATCGGAGACTTTGCCATCGAGGTTGTCTTCGTAGAGGTGTTGCATGATCTGGTCAAGCTTACGGTTTCTCTCTTCGGCTTCTTCGAGTTCTTTGGTGTGTTTGCGTAAGTTCTTCGTCATCTCCGAAGCGTGTTTTTTCTCGAGCAGGCTCACGAAGTCTTGTTCGTGCTTTCTTGCGTAGGCGGTGATGTCGCGAAGTTCTTGGAGGAGGATGGCATCTAGTTCTTTGTTTTTGATGATGTGGTTGGTGCACTTTCCTCGGTTTTTACGGTACGTCCCGCAGACAAAGTATTCGTTTTCTTCTTTGATGTTTGCGCCTCTAGTTTGGTAGAGTTTTGCCCCGCAGTCAGCACAGTAGAGCATGCCGGATAGGACGGGCATTTCTCCTTTGAGGGTGCGTCTTCGTTTGCCGCTTCTGAGCTTTTGTACGATGGCAAAGGTCTCCTCGTCCACAATGGCTTCGTGGGTGTTTTTGAAGACGAGCCGGTCTTTGGGATCGGTCTTGGTTTGCTTTTTGCTTTTGAAAGATTTCTTGGTTGTTTTGAAGTTAACGGTGTGTCCTGCGTATTCTTGGCGCTCGAGCATTTGAGAAATCGTAGCAGCTGTCCAAAAGTATGGATCCTCGCTGGGTTTTCTTGGGTGTTTGATGCCTTGCTCAGCGTAATAGGCGGCGGGTGTGAGCACCTTTTGCTCTTTTAGGTGGTTGGCAATATGACTGGTGCCGTATCCAGCAACACATAGGCGGAATACTTCACGCACGATGGGCGCGGTCTCTTCGTCAATGATCCAGCGGGTTTTGTCCTCGGGGTCTTTCAAATACCCGTAAGGGGGTATGGGTGCTAAGGCTTTTCCGGATTGTCCTTTGGCTTTGAATACCGCACGGATTTTGCGGCTGGTGTCTTTGGCATAGAACTCATTGAAGATGTTGATGAAGGGGGTCATGTCGTTGTCTTGCGCATTAGCAGAGTCAACCCCGTTATTGATAGCGATAAAGCGCACGTCCGAAGACGGGAAAAGAACTTCGGTGTAGTAACCGACTTTGAGATAGTCGCGCCCCAGACGGCTCATGTCTTTGACGATGAGCGTGCCGATGCATCCTTCTTCAATCAGGGTGTTCAGGCGCATCCAGTCGGGGCGGTCGAAATTGGTTCCGGAATAGCCGTCGTCGACAAAAAACTGCGTGTTGGAAAAATGGTTCTCGTCGGCGTATTTTTGTAGCATCACTTTTTGGTTGGTGATGGAGTTTGATTCGCCTTGCAGTTCATCGTCTTTGGATAGGCGGCAATACAGTGCTGTGATTTTGTTCAAAGCAGAGCTAGGCTGCTTTTGTGCTTGTGTTTTCATTTGGCTTTCCCTCCTTTCTGAGCAGCCTGTTTGTGTGTCTATACATCATTCTGCTTGGGTGTGTAGTCAAGTGAAATCAGTTGTTATTTGGGCGGGCTGGCGCAGCGATATGGCGTGGTTTTAATGAGCCGTCCAATCTTTTGCAGTGGCGTTTCCCGTGCCTGTTTGGCGGTATGGTTTTTAATCGTGAACAAGGCGTTTCCGATCTTGATTTGGTGTATGCGTTCCATAAAGAACCTCCTTGTTGATGTTGAGAGGTCAAAGAGGGACTTCGCCGTGAAATCCCCTTTGCCTCTCTAACGGGGTTAGATTGAAGTCATCTGCATGGCGCAAACGGCTTCTGGGTGGATGAGTGTGGCTTCTAGATACTCCATGCACAGATACGCGATACGGTTTTCGAGTGCATAGAGTTCTGTGAGTGGACGGATGGTTGGTGTTCTTCGAGGAACAATCCAGTAAGAGCTAAAATCTCCGAACAAGATAGGCGTGTTGCCTTCTTGAATCTGCGGCATCTCGTTGATGATGGTGACCGGTTTTCCTAGGAGCAGTCCATCTGCTTCATTCCAGAGATATCGTCCAGAGTCGTCTTTGAGCATGCGCACAACAAGAGCGGTCTTATCGCTAAACACCCATCTGGCGTTTTTGCGGTAGTCATCGGGAACGGACAAGAACAGCTCCATGAGGGCTTTTGCGTTTATGTCTTTAGTTTTTACCGATGGTTTTGCGCCTTTGTCTGGGTGTAATAGTCCGGTCGGCTCCAGCTCGTTTTTGCCGTAGAGAAACCCTTCGATTTCTCCTTTTGCCAAAGTTTGAGCGATGCTTGTTGTCAGGAGCTTTTGAAAGCCTTTGGTTTCCTCCATGAAGTCACGGTCCAACTGCAAAATGGCACTGAGCCTGTGCGAATGAAGGATGTGCCTCTTGAGTTTTCCCGTGATATCTTCTGGGTCGATGCCATCGGCGGGTTTTACCCACTTAGCTTTCGAGTGATGCTCGTAGGCAAAGAGGGTGTAGTCCCCGTCACAGCCGGTGACCACCGTGCAGATTTGGCGCAACGGGTTGTGTTCGCAAAGCGCATTGAGAAGCCTTTTTTCGTCTTTTTCGGGGAAGAAATAAGTGCCGTTGGCCTTTTCTTTTCCAAAGAGAAGAGATTGCTCGTTATGAGGTTTTCCTTTGAGCGCGTTCCAGAAGTCCGTGTTGTAGTAGTCGGTCGTTAAGACAACTTTGTTATTAGCCATGGTTATTCCTCCAATCCTTTCTTGCAGTGCGGGCAGTGATACCAAGAGTGGGTGTATCCGTCCGATTGGATGTTGTAGGGTTTTAAACGCTGTTTGCACTTCGGACAGAGGATGTCGAACTGAAGGGTGTCTTCTATCGTGTGATAATCCTGGGTGTGCAAGCGGTAGTAGCACATCACCAATCCATTGAGTAAGCGTTCTAAGTAGTCACTCAGGTAGTACGCGCTTTGGGGTTGGGTTTGTAAGGTTGTAGACGGAAACAGTGTTGTCCCGCCTTTTTGGTACGTGTGTAAGAGATAATTCGCCATTTGTTGTTCCTCCTATTTCATGGATTGAAAATGTGTGTGTTTCATCGCTCATCGAGTGGCGTGAATCGTTTGTTGCAGTAGCTCAGTGCTTCTTCGTAGCTTTCAAACCACAGATTGCAGGTGCCATAAGCCACGCACCACAACTCAGGTTTTTGGTGCAGCTGCTTAGAGAGGATCACCAGCTGTTTGTTGCGGTCTTTGAGTAAGCGAACGCAGCTGTGTCGGCCGTTGGAAAAATACTCGCAGTCCTTTTGCGTCATTTTCCTCGGGTCACCGATCCAGATTTTTCGTCCCATCACTTTTGTCCTTTCTTGCAGTTCGGACAGCGGAAGAAATAAGTGTCTGGCTCGATCTGGAGCAGATTCATGGATGTTTGGCACTTTGGACAGTGCACATTTAGTCGCTGATGACAGCCTTCTAAGAGATAGAAGTTTTCGCTGAGTTCTGTTAGATAGGGCTGATTCTTCTCATCGGGTGGATACTCCGATGGAAACAGCGGGACTTTGTCTTCCGGTCGGCTTCCTGTGGTGAGTGGATAGAACTTCCCATAAGGGAATTTCGGTAGTTTTTTGCTCATGGTTTCTCCTTTCTTGAAATGCGGGGGTTAATACCCTGTTTGAATCCGCGTTTTTGTACGCGAGACCCCGGCACCGTTCCCCGAGGGCTAACTGGTAGAGATTGAGATGCCCCTAGGGGGTTGGGTTTTAGACAATCAAGTGACATCACCTCCTTTGCGGATGTGAGAAACACTGTGGTTGGTTTCTTTAAGCGGCGCTGGTGTGCTGTGGCATGAAGTGGCAGTTTCAAATGGTTTTTTCTATAAGAAATCTGATTTATGAAAAGACAGTAAAAACCTGCCACGAAATGCCACGAGCTTTAGGTCAAGAAGTCATCGGGGAAGCGATAGCCTAAAAGCAGCGTGGTTTTCTCCCCGCCAGCTTGTGGGCGTTTCCTGACCACGGTAGCGATTCCCTCAAGGCTTTGTTTGAAGGTGCGCATGGACTCCGGATATAGCCCGTTGGCTTCACACCAGAGCCGGTATTGCTCATACACGTCACGAGTGCGCACCTCAAAGTTCGAACCGGCTTTTAAGCACTCTTCCAAAAACAGCAAGACCTTATTGGACTCTTGCTCATAGCTCTTCGTTGCCTCGATCACCGTTTGAGGCGGCTTTAAGCCTTCTTTTTGCAACAGGCGATAACCTTCCAGCATCCAGTTGAGTACCGCGCTTTTCGTGGTCTCACTGCGAAACTGTGCTTTTAAGGTTTTGTCCTGTTCGGTCTCGGTGAAGTGACGTTCAAAGGGAACAATCAACACGCGCCCGGAGCGAAACAGCGTCACGTCATTGACCTGTGGCAGATAGTTGGTATTGATGAAAATCTTGAACTGCGGACGAAAGTCAAAGCTGTTCTCGTGCAAGAATCTGGCATTGACGCTATCGCCGCCCGATAAGGTTTTGACCAAAGAAGCATTGAGCTGCTCGCCTTTGGGAATCTCAGAGATCATGATGGCTCTGGCACCACGCGTGCGCGCGACCTCTTCGGAAGGCGAAGAGCTATTGGCAAAGTGCTTTTGCATGATCAGCTCCGGACGAGCGGTCATGCCGTAATCGCCTAGTACCAAAAGAAGTGTCTCGCACAGTGTCCCTTTACCATTTCGAGTAGTCGGTCCGAAGTAGAAGATGATGCACTCAAAGCGCGTATCTCCCGTGAGGGCATAGCCGCAGATTTTTTGCAAAAAGCGGATGCGCTCTTGATCCAAGACCATGATCTCGTCAATGAAACGTTCAAAGCGCGGTGCGCGAGCAGCAGGGTCATAGTCCACGTCTGCCAGCTTGGTCAGATAATCTTTCGGGTTATGGGCAGAAAAAGTCTCGGTGAGCAGATTGAGCGTACCGTTGTTGCAGTTAAACAGATGCGGCAGAGCATCAAAGTCTGCCATCTTGCGCACCCGATGCACCTCGGCATCCTTTAACAGGTTCACCCGTGCTGAACGCTTCTGTAAAGCGGCGACCTTTTTGGCAAACGACGAGCGACGCGATTCTTCCTCAATGTCTTTCACAAGGAAAAACAGTAAGGTCACAAAGTCCATACACTGCTTAGCTGCAAACACCGAGCCGACATCGTGCGTCCAGACTTTGCCGTTGAAGTAGTACCAAGACTTACGCTCCGGCACATAACACAGGCAGTCTTCGTACACGTCCATAAACAGCTTGGCAAAACCAATATCAGTTAGGCGATAGTGCTTCAAAGGATTCAGTGAACGCATCTTCTCGAGCCGATCGGAAAACTCCTCCTCAGCAGAAACCCTGCCAAAATCTGGCTGATACACCTTGGTGCAGTTACGTATCGCTATCTCAAGTGTGCGCTGTCCATAGGTTTTCTCTCCACGAAGCGCGTCCCACTTGTCACGCATCAGCGCAGAGTGGCGAAAGAGCCTGTCCATCTGTTCGATGTCTCTACCACAGAAAAACGCCAGCGTCCCGCACAGTGCCTCATCGGCTTTCGACTGGGACGGATACAACTCCTGCCAACGACCCTCCCACAAGGCGCGAAACCGCTCGCCTTGCACACACGCATTCGCTTTTCGGAGCACCTCGTCATCGCTCAAACCCGAGTGTTTCTCAATAGCCACAGTAGAGGATTGCCGTGCGGGACGGCGCATAAACCGTTCCAAAAACCACCGCACTGCTTGCGTTTGCTCTGTGACCTCACAAGCATGAAGGACATTGGCACTCAGCGTCGAAAAGCGATTCGTTGCACCCTCCATATAGATTTCAAACGAACCCGCATGCAGGTAATAGGCACTGGTGTCGAGTACAAAACCCTCTTCAACCAAGGCATATAGGTGTATGCCGTTTCCACTCGGACTAACCTCCGCATAGGTGCTAGAAAAATGGTCTAACACCTCTTGGGCTTCTAAACTCCAACCGTCTCCTTCGCGGCAATGATCGATATCCATCATCACCAGAGAGCCACTCAAACGAATCCTAACACCGTCAAAGGAATCGACCTTCTCGATCGCTTCTGTCATTGGGACAAAATGCGCCGGCTCATTGACCTTGGCGCACTTGCCGGTTCGCACCTGATAGGGAATCTTTGTCAGGCGGTTTTTCCGATACTGCTTTTTCCAACAACAAGCCTGCGGATAGCCACGAAAAAATGCAGGCAGTGCCGAAAACTGTTCTTGCTTGTTCAACCTCATCACTCCTTTCTCGCTTTCGAAGAACTTGTCTCGTCCTCCACCACCCCCTGAAGAGTCCGAGGCGATTTGGACGAAACTTTTTAGAAGGCTCTTTTTCTGTGCTTCCTTTCTCTCTGGACGCAACCCGTCACAGTGGACGGAAACTCCGAAAAACTTTTCTGCTCACCCTTTGTGCAAGGAGAAAAACGAAGAACGAAGCACGAGGTCTGAAAAGAAAAAAGTCCAGCATCTGCAACAGCAAACACTGGACAAAATCACGAAAACGTGATAATATAAGTCAGTTAGGAAACGGAGGGAAATCCATGGCGGTCGACTACACCAAACTCTTTCAAAAAATGGAAGAACAACACCTCAGCCACATCGAACTGGTTCGCAAAGCCGGATTCTCCGGAAACATTATGACCCGCATCCGCAGAGGCAACTACGTATCCTTAGAGAGTATCGAAGCCATCTGCAACGCACTCGACTGCACCGTCGACGAAATCTTAGAATTCAAGCCTGAGGCGGCAAAGGAGGGCATTCAATAATGGCGAAGACAAAGAAGCCAAAAGAAACAATCTCGTTAGAACAAACCCTGTGGAAAGCAGCGGACAAGCTACGAAAAAACATGGATGCTGCCGAATATAAACATGTCGTTCTTGGCTTAATCTTCCTTAAATTCATCTCCGGAAAATTCGAGAAACTTCACGCATTACTTTCAGAAGGTATCGGAGAATACGAAGGTGCAGATCCGGAAGATCGTGACGAATATCTGGCTGAAAACATCTTTTATGTGCCTGAGATTGCTCGCTGGTCTTATCTACAAAGCCGAGCAAAACTACCAAGCATTGGCACCGATGTTGATTTAGCGATGGACGCCATTGAGGCAGACAACCCATCGCTCAAAGGCGTGCTGCCTCGTGAATACGGAAAAGAAAAACTCGACAAAGCCTCCCTTGGTCAGCTCATCGATTTGATTGGAAAGATTGAACTTGATGCTGATGCCAACCAATCCAATGATGTGCTCGGCAATGTCTACGAATATTTCCTTGGTCAGTTTGCTTTGGCCGAAGGTAAAAAAGGAGGACAGTTCTACACGCCCCGAAGCGTTGTTGAACTCCTAGTCGAGATGTTACAGCCATTCTCTGGGCGCGTATTAGACCCTTGTTGTGGCAGCGGTGGTATGTTTGTTCAGAGTGAAAAATTTGTTCAAGCACATGCAGACCATTACAAACACGCCAGCGATGAGCTCAGCGCCTTATTTAACTCTGAGGTTTCGATCTATGGCCAAGAAAGCAATCAGACCACATGGCGACTGTGCAAAATGAACCTTGCCTTGCGCGGGATTGATTCGTCAAACATTAGGTGGAACAACGAAGGCTCGTTTCTCCAAGATGCCCATCCGGATCTCAAAGCCGATTATGTGATCGCGAACCCGCCTTTTAATGACTCCGATTGGTCGGGCGAGCTCCTACAAGAAGATGGACGTTGGCAATATAGCAGGCAAACGCCACCCCCCCCGGAAACGCAAACTATGCTTGGATTCAGCACTTCCTCTATCATCTCTCGCCCACAGGTAAGGCCGGTTTCGTGCTCTCCAAAGGTGCGCTCAGCACTGGCGGCAAAGAAGAGTCTGAAATTCGTAAAGCCCTCATTGAAGCGGGGCTGGTCGACTGTATTGTCAACCTGCCAGCAAAGCTCTTTCTGAACACGCAAATTCCAGCCTGCTTGTGGTTTTTATCCCGGGAAAAAGAAAGCAATCCAAATCATCCGCACCGTAACCAAATCCTGTTTATCGATGCCCGTGAAAAAGGAAAACTCATTAGTCGGGCCACCCGTATCCTCACGAATGGTACGGAGAATCCGGATGAGAATGACATTCGTGATATTGCCTCTGTGTATCACGCTTGGCAAAAAGGCGACGGCTATGTTGATGTACCTGGATTTTGTAAAGTAGCCGATTTAGAAGAAGTCCGCGTCAAAGACTACGTACTCACACCCGGTCGCTATCTGGACATGCCCGAAGACGACGAGGAAGTCGATTTAAAAGCACTCCTGCATACCCTCACAGTAGAGCTTGAACAGCAAATGCAAGAGAGCGAAAAACTCAACGAACGCATCCGCCAAAACCTCGCCAGACTGGAGGTATCCAAAGATGCGTGATTGGGAGAATTACAGTTTAGAGGACTTCATCTCTTTTAACCCAAAGGAAACTATTCCTAAGGGCGCCCTATCTAAAAAAATTGCTATGGAGGATCTAGGTATACGGACTAAACATTTTTCGTGTAACAAAAATGAAGAATTTTCATCAGGATCAAAATTCCGTAACGGTGATACTTTATTTGCCCGCATCACCCCGTGCTTGGAGAACGGGAAGATCGGCTATGTTAAATGTTTAGAAGAAAATGAAGTTGCTTTTGGATCAACCGAGTTTATTGTCATGAGGGCAAAACCGGGAATATCTAATTCCGATTTTGTGTTTTACCTAGGCTTGTGGGAAGAACTCCGATCATTAGCAATACAAACAATGAAAGGAACATCTGGACGCCAGAGAGTTGATTTAGATGATCTAAAAACGCGTGAATTCCTTCTACCTCCACTTGCTGAGCAAGAAGCAATCGCTGAAGTGCTCTCTTCTTTGGATGACCAGATTGAGCTGCTCACAAAACAGAATGAGACGTTAGATGCTTTGCTTTTGAATAGCTTTCTTCAAAGAGTTCAAAACGGAAATCCGCCTGAAGATGATGACCTCATTGCCTTAGACAAGGAAATAGATTTTTTAAATGGTCTAGCTTGCCAAAAATATGCACCAAATTCAGAGAGTAAGCTCCCTGTAATCAAAATTAAGGAGTTGAACGCTGGGGCTTTTAGTAAGGACTCCAATTTCTGCCGCGATGACGTTCCCTCTAAATATCTTGTCCATTTTGGAGATATCATCTTCTCTTGGTCAGGAACCCTTGTAGTTAAGCTGTGGCCGAATGAACCTGGAGTTTTAAACCAGCATTTATTTAAAGTTACTTCGGATCTATATCCTGATTGGTTTATTTTTTGCTGGCTTAAGTACCATCTTCCTGTTTTTCAGGAGATTGCTAGAGGCAAAGCAACCACTATGGGACATATCCAACGCCATCATTTATCTGAAGCAATGATTACCGAGAAAAATCTGCTTGATGATGCTTCCTTTGTGGAACGGCAATCAAGCCTATTCAATAAACTTAAAGCGAATGACTTATTAATTTACCAGCTTCGCCGTACCCGTGATGCCCTACTCCCTCAACTGATGTCGGGTGCGTTGCGTGTTGGAGATGCGAAACGTGTCATAGCTGAGGAGGTGTCCCGTGCTTAAGCTGAATGAGAATAGTGTTGAGAACATGGTTGAAGAGATTCTTGGTTCTTTGGGCTATGAGACTTTGAATCTCCATGCTGCAAGCGAGGCTGTTGTGGACGCATTCGAACAAGAACGCACCGGCGATGCCGGTGTTCTCTTGGGGGAGCGTCTGCGACGAGCTTTAACGCGGCTCAATCCCACCGTGCCATCTAGTGCTATTGAGGAAGCGGTCGGCAAGCTGTCGCATTTGGTAGCTTCTGATTTAACCGAGCGCAATCAACTGTTCCACCGTTATCTGGTTGAGGGTGTGCCGGTAGAATATATGCGGGATGGTCAGTTGGTGGGTGATTCGGTTTGTATCCTGTCTACTCATGAATCGGAATTAAACGACTTTCTGATGGTGCGCCAGCTGACGGTCAAAGAACTGGGGAACCCGAAACGTCCTGATGTGGTGATCTTCATCAACGGGATGCCTTTAGTGGTTATGGAGCTAAAGAATCCTGCCACACAAAATGCTACGCTTGATTCTGCCTATCAGCAGCTCCAGACCTATAAGGTTTCCATTCCTTCGTTGTTTGCTTATAACGAGCTGTGCTTGATTAGTGATGGTTTAGAAGCCCGGGTTGGTTCGTTAACGGCTGGTTTTTCTCGTTTCACGGTTTGGAAAACTCGAGATGGGCAAAATGAGGCAGGACGTTTTGACGATCAGCTCTCTACAGTTCTACACAGTCTGTTTTTGCCGAAGACGCTGGTTGACTATGTGCGGTACTTTGTGACCTTTGAAAAAGAGGTTGAAAGCAATCCTGATACCAAACTGACGCAGATCAAATTAGTGAAGAAAAGTGCTGCCTATCATCAGTACTACGCAGTCAACAAAGCTGTTGAACAAACGCTACGAGCGAGCGGATACGGAAACTATTCTGACGGTGAAGCAAACCACAAGGCGGGAGTGATCTGGCATACTCAAGGTTCGGGGAAGTCGCTGACCATGCTGTTCTTTATTGGAAAAGCGATCCAGTATTTGGAGAATCCCACGATTTTGGTGATCAACGATCGAAATGACTTAGACAACCAGCTTTTCGAAACTTTTAGTCACAATGCTGAGCTGCTACGGCAAGATCCAGTTCAAGCAGAATCGATAGAGCACTTAAAAGAACTATTAAGTGTTGCGTCTGGTGGCGTAGTATTTTCCACTATTCAAAAATTTATGCCCGCCGATGGGGCAAGCGAGTTTGAGACCTTCACCACGCGTGAAAATGTGATTGTGGTAGCTGATGAAGCGCACCGCACCCAATATGGTTTTGATGCCAAACTTCTGCCGCAGAAAGAAAAAGGTGTCGTTGTTGGACACAAGATTGGCTATGGGTTTGCCAAATATATCCGTGATGCCCTGCCACAAGCTACTTTCTTAGGATTTACTGGTACACCGGTTGAAAAAACCGATGTCAACACACCGCAAGTTTTCGGCAACTACATTGATATTTATGATGTGGAGCAAGCTGTCGAAGACAAGATGACGGTTCGAATCTACTACGAAAGCAGACTAGCAAAGGTGCGCCTAAGCGAAGAGGGTCAAACCCTCATCAGTGCTTTTGATGAAGAATTAGAAAAAAGCGGCAACGAAGACGGTGCGCTCGAAGCCAAGATGAAATGGGCAAAGCTCGAAGCTATCGTCGGAAACAAAGAGCGTATCGCGAACCTCGCAGAAGATATCGTCAATCATTTTGAGGAGCGTCAAGAAGTCTTTAGTGGGAAAGCGATGGTCGTGGCCATGAGCCGAAGAATCGCTGTTGAACTCTACGACGCCATTGTGAAAATACGTCCCCAGTGGCATCACCCTGATTTAGATAAAGGACAAATCAAAGTCGTGATGACCGGTGCCAGCAGTGATGGTCCGGAATTCGAACCTCATCGCACTTCAAAAGACCAACGCCAGGCATTGGCTCTTCGCTTCAAAGACGAGAAAGACCCGCTCAAACTTGTGATCGTGCGTGATATGTGGCTTACCGGTTTTGATGCGCCGTGCATGAGTACGCTCTACATTGACAAACCCATGAAAGATCACAATCTGATGCAGGCGATTGCTCGTGTCAACCGAGTATTCAAAGACAAGCCCGGCGGTCTGATCGTTGACTATATCGGTATCGCTACGAACCTCAAAAAAGCACTGCGCTTCTATACCGAAAGCGGCGGTAAAGGTGATCCTGTAGAAACGCAAGAAAAAGCCATTGAGATTATGTGCGAAAAAATCGCAGTAGTTCGTCAGCTCGTACCACCTTCGATCTTTGAAACTTTTGAAAAGGCCAGCACGCAAGACAAGCTCAAAACGATTCTGTTCACCGAAGACCACATCATGGGCTTAGATGATGGAGAAAAGCGTTTCACGAGAGAAGTACAACTCCTCTCAGCGGCCTATGCATTATCCAAGCCCTCAGAAAAAGCTACACTCTATGCGCCTGAGATTGCTTTTTATCAAGCTGTCAGCGCACGCATCAACAAGTTTGTGGATGCAGATACATCTGAAAAGGCAGATAAATATACCAAAATCATCAAAGACATCGTGGACAGCTCCGTTCTATCCGATGAAGTCGTTGATGTCTTTGATGCTGCAGGTATGAAAAAGCCGGATGTTTCCATTCTTTCAGACGAATTCCTGCAAGAAGTTGAAGGCATGGAGCACAAAAACGTTGCGTTAGAACTCTTGAAAAAGCTACTCACAGAAGAGATTGCCAAAGCAACTAAACACAACCTCGTGAAGTCAAAATCGCTGATGGAACTGTTGACAGGAGCAATCAAACGCTACCAAAATAATCTACTTTCCACAGTGGAAATCATTGAAGAACTCATCAAAATCGCTGGCGAAGTTCGCAAAGAAAAAGATCGAGGCGCAGAACTTGGATTGAGCGAAGACGAGCTGGCCTTCTATGACGCACTGGAGACAAACGATAGCGCCGTATCCGTATTGGGAGACGATCAGCTCAGGGCTATCGCACGTGAAATCGCAGAGCGCGTAAGACAAAACGCAACGATTGACTTCACCATCAAAAGCTCTGCAAGAGCTAAAATCATGACCATCGCAAAAAGGATTCTGCGTAAATATGGCTATCCGCCCGATAAGCAAGAATGCGCTGTTCAACTCGTCATGAAACAAGCTGAAGTACTCGCTGACGTTTGGGCAAATGAAAAGTAGAATCGAATACTAAACAAAGGACGAGGGCAACTACGGCTCTCGTCCTTATTTCTTCATGCTTGATTTCCGTCCGGCTTCAAAGGCTTCTTCTAACATTGCTTTCAATCCCCAAATCGAAACCTCTAAGAAGTCATCTTGATCGGAGTTACGGGTTTCAAAATCGCCACGCTCTCTCATCTCCACACTATTCTTCATAGCGATTTCTAGCAGTTTCTCTTCCGTTTTCTTGGTCATGATTTTCCTCCGTGGATTTGCTGTTCTTGATGTCTATATATCACTCTAAACAGGAGGAATAGCAAGTCTTTTTGAACTAGAAGATCACGAAGAAAAGCCAATGGAGGTCAAAGAAAATCGGTCGAGAAAAATAATCCCTAACACAGATTAGCTAACCGTATAAGAAAAATAAATCTTGCGATTTTCTTCAATGATAGGACGATTGGTTCTTTCTACCCACTCCGAAGCACTTTTGTCATATTTTCTTTCGTGTATTTTAATGACATAACCAATTAGATATAGCCAAGGCCAAAAAGGACGAACCCTACCGGGATTCCAAGGAGGAGCAAGGATATTATCAAAGAGTAAAAGCTGTCATGAATGGAATCGGCAAACCTGTCCCCGCAAAGGGGACGGGCAATAAGAGGAGCTATTAACGGTACCCCCCCCAGATAACTAACGCTCAATATAATAGCTGCTATGTTTCTGGGTCTTTTATACTCACAGATGGCTTCATTGCACTCCTTAGGTTCTGGCAAATCCACATGAGAAATAGACTAATCCTAGTGTAGGGTCTTGTATGACTGGCACATTCTACTGAGTGATTTGGTTTCACCGAATTTGCTTGCCCCCGGAAGCAGAAAGTGGCTACAGTCATTGACATATTTTAAGATCAGCATTCTGCATCGGTGTGGCCGGTTATAGCTACACTAAATTTTAGCTATAACCGGCCACACCGGATGTCCTATTCTGACGCGCTATCCGCTAATGCGCGGAACGTGTCACTCAGTTTTAATCGTGACGCTCGAAAGCTTGGCGCATCAAGCGCTCGGCTTCTTGGCGATGCATAGTGGCCAAGCCAGCCGCCGTAGAGGCAGCTTCTGGTCGAGAGATCAAGTGAACAGGTCGGTCAAGCTGCGGGAACATCCGCAGTTGGAAGTGCCCCCACGCGCCCTGGTTCGCCGGTTCGTCTTGCACCCAGTACAACTCCGCATTGGGATATTTCTCCAGCTCGGCGTGCAGCTCATCAACCGGATTCGGGTAAAGCTGCTCGACCCGAATAATAGCGGTGTGTTCGTCGCCATTCTCCTCACGGGCCTCCACCAGGTCGTAATACACGCGACCCGTACACATCAGCACCCGATCCACCCCGTATAGCTCGCGGCTTTCACCGATAACTGGACGCACGGTTCCCGTCGTGAATTCCTCAACCTGAGATTGTGCCCCTTTACGACGCAGAAGC
Source organism: Trueperella sp. LYQ141 (assembly GCF_046599555.1). Taxonomy (NCBI): domain Bacteria; kingdom Bacillati; phylum Actinomycetota; class Actinomycetes; order Actinomycetales; family Actinomycetaceae; genus Trueperella; species Trueperella sp. LYQ141. The sequence continues at coordinate 186,108 of NZ_JBKIWQ010000005.1, forward strand.
TGCTTCGGAGTGAATACAATCATGGGTTTGCGCGGCCGGTTATATGCCTGCTGGCGCAACATGTGGAAATAATTAGCCGGAGTCGATGGCTGAACCACGATCATATTATCCTCGGCACATAGCTGGAGATAGCGCTCGATACGTGCAGAGGAATGATCTGGCCCTTGACCTTCATAGCCGTGAGGCAAGAGCACAACCAGAGATGAATGTTGATTCCACTTCTGTTCTGCTGAGGAAATGAATTCATCAACGACGGTCTGCGCTCCATTAGCGAAATCTCCGAACTGCGCCTCCCACAGCACTAAAGCGTCGGGGCGTTGCACGGAATAGCCGTATTCAAAGGCCAAAATCGAGTACTCCGACAGGGCAGAATCATAGATTTTCAGCTCCGCCTGATCCTCAGTCAAGTTTGCCAGCGGGGTCCACTCCGCACCCGAACGGTAGCAGTGCGCGACGGCATGGCGCTGAGTGAAGGTTCCACGTCGGGAATCCTGACCAGACATTCGGATCGGCACTCCGTCAATCAGTAATGATCCAAAGGCCAGCAATTCGCCAAATCCCCAGTCGATATTCCCTTCCTGGGCCATCGTATTGCGTCGGTTAAACAATGTGCTGATCTTCGGGTGCAAGGTGAAGCCTTCAGGCGGCGTCGTATGAGCATGGCCGATACGAGCCACTACCTGTGGGCTAATCGCGGTTGACCAGCCGACCATCGTTCCCGCATCCTCGCGCTGCGCTTCCGGTACGCCAAGGGCATGTGCTGCAGCCGTTTCATCGGTGTGCGGGATGACTTCTGCCTCACGCACTTCCTTGAATGCCTTATCCAGGGTTGCGGCAAAGTCATCTTCAACTTTGGCGGCTTCGACCTCGGAAAGATCACCACGCCCTAACAATGCCTCTTGGTACAGGCGACGAGTTGAACGCTTCTGATCGACCAAGGAGTACATGATGGGTTGAGTCATGGAGGGATCGTCGCCCTCGTTGTGCCCACGCTTGCGGTAGCACATGATATCGAGGATGACGTCCTTGTGGAATTCCATGCGGAACTCGTAGGCCATACGGGCCATCCGGCACACTGCTTCTGGATCGTCCCCATTGACGTGGAAGATCGGCAGTTGCAGACCCTTGGTGATGTCCGTCGTGTAGCGCGAGGAACGAGAATTCGATGGGGCTGTGGTGAAGCCGATTTGATTGTTGACGATGATATGGACCGTTCCACCCGTGCGATAGGCCGGAAGTTGGCTGAGATTGAGTACCTCAGTGACGACTCCTTGCCCGGAGAACGCAGCATCGCCGTGGATCAAAATAGGCAGTACAGCTAATTCGCTTTCCTCAAGTTGGAGGGCGTCTTGCATAGCGCGAGCGATACCTTCAAGCACGCCGTTAGCAGCCTCCAAATGGGAGGGATTAGCCGCCAGATATACCCCGACGTTATCGCCTTCTGGTGAGGTGTACGTGCCCTCGGTGCCCAGATGGTATTTCACGTCACCGGAACCGAACTTCTTGGGGTCGATACGCCCGTCAAATTCGGAGAATACTTGCCCGTATGACTTTCCGGCGATATTCGTCAAGACGTTCAAGCGTCCACGATGCGCCATCGCAATAGCGACTCGATACAGACCGTCGTTAGCCGCTCCGTGCAAGATCGAATCCAGAGCCGGAATAAGAGACTCGCCACCTTCTAGGGAGAAACGTTTTTGGCCGACGTACTTCGTCTGGAGGAAGGTTTCAAAAGCTTCGGCTTCGTTGAGTTTCTTCAGGATTTGCAGGCGATCCTCTTTGGTGATGGGAGCAGCCGGGCGTTCCAGTCGCTCCTGGAACCAGCGCCGTTGGGCAGGATCTTGAATGTGCATGTACTCAATTCCCACGGTACGGCAGTACGCTTCCCTCAGTTGCTCGAGGATTTCCCGCAAAGTTAGATGGCTGGTGTGAGCGAATCCGCCGGTGGGGAAGGAACGATCCAAATCCCAGAGCGTCAGACCATAAGAGCCGATTTCCAGATCGGGGTGCCGACGCACGTGGAAGGATAGCGGATCGGTGTCAGCGATCAGGTGCCCCCGCGAGCGGTAGGCGTGGATGAGTTCCGCGATCCGCGCTGGCTTGCCCAATTCCCGTTCGGCGTCATATTCGACGTCCTTTTCCCACAAAATCGGGGTGTATGGAACGCGCAGTGAGACGTAGACGCGATCGTAGAAACCGTCCAGACCAAGCAGCTTGTTTTCCATGAGTTGCAGGAAACGGCCGGAGGTTGCCCCTTGGATGACGCGGTGGTCATAGGTTGAGGTCAGATGGACAACTTTCGATACTCCTAGCCGTGCGAGCGACTGTTCCGAAGTGCCTTGGAACTCGGCAGGATACGTCATTGAACCAACGCCGACGATCAGCCCTTGCCCGAGCATGAGGCGGGGAATGGAGTGGACGGTGCCGAGCCCTCCGGGGTTGGTCAGGGTTGCGGTCGTGCCTTTGTAATCCTCAATGGTTAGTTTGTTGGTGCGTCCGCGCTCAACGAGTTCTTCATACGCGGCGATGAATTCGGAGAAGGTCTTTGTTTCGGCGGCTTTGATGGATGGCACGACGAGGGAACGAGTCCCGTCTGGCTTACGAACATCAATAGCAAGGCCCATATTGACGTGTTCGGGGCGAATGAGCGACGGTTTGGGGTCGTCGGTGTAAGACACGTTCATCTCAGGCATCTCTGCCAAGGCTTCAACCATCGCATAGGCGATGAGATGGGTGAAGGAGATTTTGCCGCCGCGCGTTGTTGCCAAGTATTTGTTGATAATGGTTCGGTTATCAAACATGACTCGGGCGGGTAGTGCTCGTACCGAGGTGGCAACTGGAATTGAGAGAGACGAATCCATGTTCTTTGCTAGCCCACGTTCGGCACCTTTGAGTGTGCTGACTTCCTGGGCGTAGGGGTCAAGATCCGCTGAGGCGCAAGAAGGAGCAAGATTGTAGGTGGTGGCGTAGGGGGTGATCGGGGGATTCGCAGCCGCTCGTGGTTGAGGCGGCAGATCAGATCGGGTGACGTTGGTTGAGGGCGTCGCGGCTCGATCTGCTTGTGATTGGAATGCCCGTTGCGGGCTGGGAATATCGTGCTCTGGTTCAGCCGGTGTGGGGGAGGTGCGCGGTGTGCGCCCTTGGGCGTGCCACTGTTGGAACATGTCCTGCCATTGCGGCCCAACTCCGTCTTTATCCTGCAGATATGCGGCGTATAAATCTTCAATGAAGCCTTGGTTGGCTCCGAATTCATTCGGTGACGACACTGTCTTGCCTCACTTGGTAGACGAAATTACCTTCACGTCAAAGTTTAGTGAGCTTACCCTCACTATGTGCTATTTTTGACGAGTTTCGTCGTCGAATATAGTGTGATACCCGCGACGATTGTCTTTATGTCAAGATTTTTCCTGTGTCATGCCAAGACTCTTTCTAGACTTGTTTTACAGATCGTCAATAAAGGTGCGCTACGATTACACCTATGATCGAACGACAACGCGGAGTGCCGTGTGCCAAGTGAATTGATCTATCTTTTTATCAGTGTGCTCCTTATCGCCGGTAATGCCTTGTTTGTGGCAGCCGAATTCTCCCTCGTGGCTCTTGATCCAGCCACGATTGATGATCGTGCCAAAGGCGGAGAAGTAAAAGCCCAACGAGTTAACAAGGCGCTGCATAATTTGTCGCTGCAGCTTTCCTCCTGCCAAGTAGGTATTACTCTGACCACGATTCTGCTCGGGTATGTCGCGCAAAAACCGCTCCAGGCCCTATTTGAAAAGTGGTTAGCTAATTCCGGCTTGGCGCAAGGCGCTGCAACCGGAACGGCAATCGCCATCGCATTCGTGATAACCAACGTGGTTTCTATGCTATTCGGTGAGTTAGTGCCAAAAAATATGGCTCTTGCCGAGCCGCTGGGAATTGCAGCTTTCGTCTCCTTCCCTCTGCGCGGATTCACGGTCATATTCAAACCGCTCATCGTTTTGCTCAATGGAACAGCAAACCGAATTCTGCGCCGCTTTGGTGTGGAACCAGCCGACGAGCTATCTGGTGCGCGTTCCGCTAGTGAATTATCGGCCTTGGTGCGGCGCTCTGCCCAAGAGGGCACACTTGACGTGTCAACCGCTCGGCTACTGACCCGATCTATTGATATTGGTGCCCTAACGGCTATTGATGTGATGACGGATCGCGGTCGCGTCGAAGCTATCAGCGAGGACGCAAGCGCCTGGGACGTTATTGAATTGGCTCGGAAAACTGGCCATTCGCGTTTCCCTGTCATCGGTCAAGATCTCGATGATATTCGGGGCTTTGTTCATCTGCGCCGAGCAGTAGCAGTGCCGTATGCGGCTCGGAAAGATGTACCAGTGACCTCCGCATCATTGCTGGTGGAGGCGACGCGCGTTCCAGAAACAATTGAGCTTGCACCACTCCTCGTCCAGTTGCGGGTGGAAGGTCTGCAAATGGCGGTCGTCGTTGATGAATACGGAGGAACATCCGGAATCGTGACCTTAGAAGACGCAGTTGAAGAAATCGTGGGGGATGTGGCTGATGAGCACGATCGCCGTCGGGCACGGACCCGAGTAGTTGCGGATAAGCAGTGGATTATTCCGGGGCTGATGCGCCCAGACGAAATATCGCGAGAATTAGGTTTAGATATTGACGATGACGGACCGTGGGAAACGGTCGGAGGCTGGATGATGGCTCGGCTAGGTCGTATTCCGGTCATCGGTGACGAATGGGTGGAAAACGGGGTGCGCGTTATCGTGGATTCGATGGATGGCCGCCGGATTGACACAGTGCGAATCTCTGGGGTGGATAGCGAATGAGTCTTGGATTAGCTCTCATTATCACCTTACTGTTGCTCGCATTGAACGCCTGCTTCGTGGGGGCGGAATTCGCGGTTATGGGTGCGCGGCGCTCGCGGGTAGAACCGCTGGCAGATGAGGGTAAGAAAGCAGCGCAGATCGTGCTCTATGCCTTGGAGCATGTGACCTTAATGCTGGCTACCTGCCAGCTAGGGATCACACTGTGCTCGGTGGCTTTGGGTGCTGTCTCTGAGCCGGCGATTGCACATTCCATTGCAGGGCCGCTTGCCCGTATTGGAGTTCCCGCGGCAATGACGCACCCGATTGCCGTCATTCTTGCCTTAATACTTGTGGTGTATTGCCACGTAGTGATCGGTGAGATGGTGCCGAAGAACCTTGCCGTCACCACGCCAGAACGCGCGTCATATCTGTTAGTACCGCCCCTGGTTGTGCTGTCGAAGATATGCATGCCTATCGTTTCGTCTTTGAACTGGTTTGCTAATCATCTGATTACCTTGCTGGGGATGGAGCCGAAAGATGAGGTGGGTGCGGCTTTTACGGTCGATGAAGTGGCCTCAATTGTGCAGGCGTCGAAACAAGCGGGCGTTTTAGATGCGGATGTGGGATTGATTTCCTCGGCTCTGGAATTTTCTGAGCATACCGCAGGCGATTTGATGGTGGGATTGGACGATCTTGTTTCAGTGACCCCGATGTCCTCGCCAGCGCAGATTGAAGTGCTGATCGCCCATCAGGGGTATTCGCGTTATCCGGTGATGTCCGGTCGGCAACTATTGGGGTATGTCCATCTCAAAGACATTATTGACGTTGTTCCCCAGCGTCGCGATGATCCGATTGCCCCGTGGCGGATTCGGAAAATGTCTGTTGTGGATAGCCGAGACGAAGTAGAAAATGCGCTGCGTTCCATGCAAAAAGATGGCGCGCATTTGGCGGCAGTTACGGTTGATGGCAAGATCTCGGGCGTATTGTTCTTGGAAGATATCCTCGAAGAATTGGTCGGGGAAGTGCGCGACGCGATGCAAAAATAGGTGCGAGAGTGCTGTCGGCGCCATAAATCGAATATGCATGTGCCTCATATACCTCGGGCATGAATATTGCGGCGATTGGAAAATATGGCTAGCGCCAACGGGTGTGATGTATCGCGATAAGCCAAACGGGTGGTATTTTCCGATAGGACGCGTGATTTTGCCGTTGTTATCAGCGAAAATGTTTGCCATGAGGAGCCTCACATGGGATTCGGAATTCGATATGAGGAACGGCATAGCGAGGGTGTTATAAAACCGTTATAGTTGACGACAGATAGTTCAGAAATTTGGGCCGACAGAAGGAGGGAACAGCGGGTGTCGAATACGTCAGCACCACGTCCCTCTCGGCGCGATCTTCGCCTTGCGCGTCAGGCGGCGCAGGCATCTGGTGATACTGCTAACCACCTGGAAATCCCACAATACGAAGTGCTTTCTCCTGTGCGTGTGCCACGGCATGCGCGTGCGAACATTAGCTCACCCAATTCGCATGGCTCAGTTTTGCCTAAGCGTGCGCGGCATAGCTTAGCTAATACTGGGGCACCGAAGGATAGGGGCATTGCCTCGGATCTGGCTGCTACCGAACAGACGAAAAGTAGTGTTGCACAGGAGCTACGGCAGGATGGCTCTGCGGCAGATATTTTTAACGTCGTTACAGCGTCTGTGATGAGCGCGCAAACTCCGGAAGAAATAGCTGGGCAGGTGCATACTCTGCAGCTTTCTTCGGAACAGATCAGGGAAGCGATTAATCAGGCTGCTCGCGAGGTATCACGGGAGCATGGGCGTCGTCGGCCTGTTTCTAAGTACCTAATGGCTGGAGCGATGACCCTTGCCGTATCCCTGGCAGCAGGTGCCGGCCTGATGTTGTCCATCTTTGACCACGCCACGGCCGCCTCGCCGGCAATGGCTTTAGAAAACCCCATTTCACTTTTCACCCGCAGCGATTCGCAGACGCCGCAATCCCTGACGAAAGTCGAGGGCGCTTCTGATTCAGCTCGATACGCGCAGGCCTCCGAGCAGCATCCTGTGAACCCGCAATGTCCGGCATCTACTGGAGCAAGCAGCCTGGATTCGGCATTCCGTACCGAAGAGCGTGTGGTGTATCCGATGGAAGCTGGTAAGTACCAGATCACCTCGCCTTTCGGCCCACGCATTGATCCGATTGATGGCAGCCCCTCTTTCCATACCGGTGCAGATTTTGCGGGAGCAGTGGGAACGCCCGTCTATGCCATTGCTGATGGGGTTGTTATTCATGCGGGTGAAGGCATTAAGGGGCGTTCCTCGCAGCTCATTATTATTCGCCATACCATCAACGGCAAAGAGTACACCTCCTGGTATGTACACATGTATGACGATGGAGTGTTTGTCAAGAAGGGCGATAAGGTTACGGCTGGTCAAAAGATCGCAGCGGTTGGTTCACAAGGATGGTCAACTGGGCCGCATCTGCACTTTGAGGTTCACCGAGGTGGCGATATTGACCACGACGAATTACTGGATCCAGTCGTGGCGCTCAACGATTTTGGAGCAGTACATCTGAACGATTCGTGCCCAGCGGTGCGCTAACACCTCTGCTACTCGCCAGCATTTTGCTAATGAAACTAAATGAAATAGGGATTCTCGTATCTCACACTCGATTGACCTGGGGATAAGTGCCAGGTGGAGACGAACGCGGTATCCTAGGACAACCAGTAGTATTTTGCGAGTTACGCCCGATCGGAGTACTGGATGACTCACCCGCGATTGTGGCCCATTGGGGGTCGCCCTATCGTCCTCGCTCACCGCGGCGGCGGCCACGAAGTGCCAGAAAATTCTATTTATGCCTTTCACACTATGCACGAACAGGGGTTTCGCTATATCGAAACGGATGTGCATGCCACCCGTGACGGTCACGTTGTAGTGTTCCACGATCCGATTCTGGATCGAGTTACGGATGCCCACGGCAAGATCTCGCACTATTCCTGGGCGGATTTGCGGCAGGTTCGCGATCGCAGTGGCAATCCGATTATGCGCCTTGATGACGTCTTAGCGGAATTCCCCGATCTGATTTTTAATATCGATGCCAAACACGGCGCAGTAGTGAGCCCGCTAGCTGCGTGTATTCGTCGGCATAATGCGGAAAAACGGGTTTCCTTGGCCTCGTTTAGTGAGCGACGTTTGCGCCGGTTGCGTCGATTGTTACCAGGGGTTCGCTCATCTTTGGGGACGGGCGCGGTAACTCGCTTGGTATTAGCGGCACAGCGAGGTACTCCATCGCGGATCCTGCTTGGTCAACTTCCCGCCAGTAGTGGGGTTGAAGCCGTCCAAGTGCCACAACGTGCTGGAAGAATCCAGGTTGTCACACCGCAATTTATCAGCCTGTCTCATCAGCTTGGTTACGCTGTGCATGTATGGACGATTAATGATTCCGATGAAATACGAAAACTCGTAGGATGGGGAGTAGACGGAATCGTCACGGATGAGCCGAGTCTTGCTCGACGCATTATTGAACAGGAGTTTGACTGGCAATGACACCACACCACTTACTGATTACCGAACAGGCGATTTCCGAGTTAGCACAGCGCCTTTCCGATGTTATGCAGACGCGATATGTGCCGTATTCTGATCTGCGGTTAACGGATTTGGCTTGGGCTGATGCCTGGTGTGGGATTCGCCCTCCAATTACTCCGGCTGCTTCTAATATTCGTTGGATTCATGCAGCTACCGACGGAATAGATCAGTTCCACGAAATGCGCGAAGATATTATCGAAACCAAGACGCTTTTGACGCATACTGTGGGATCGATGCCGCATCGGATCGCCGAATTTGTGGTGGCGGCAGTGCTATCTCATGTGCGCGGCTTCGAGCAGTTCCGAAAGAATCAGGATAATCAGCTCTGGGAGCCGTCGGGGACGCAAAGTGCTATGGGGATGACCGCGCTGATTGTGGGGACGGGGAACGTCGGTTCAGCGATCGCTCGGTTATTGCGCCCGTTCGTCAAAGAGGTTAACGGGTTATCGCGCACTGGATCGGATAATGACGCCTTTGATTGCGTTCGAGCAATGGCTGATCCTGGGGATATTGTGCGCAAAGCCGATATTGTGGTGGTTGCCTTGCCTAATACGCCACAGACCCTCAGCGTGATTAATACGGAGTTCTTTGCGGATATGTCGCACGGGATTTTCGTCAATGTTGGGCGCGGTGTGACGGTCGATCATGAGGCCCTGCGGGTAGCACTTGATTCTGCCCAGGTCGATCATGCGCTGTTGGATGTGTGCGATGTAGAGCCATTACCTGCGGGGGATTGGCGCTGGACTCATCCGCGCGTCACGATTTTCCCACATAGCTCAGGTATTACCAGTATGGCGGATATTGAGAGCGAATTTCGGTCAGCTTATGCGGCATTATCGCAGGGGAAATGCCCAGATAATGCAATTGACCTGCAGGTGTGGTACTGATCTGTCGTTGATTTTGGCTGACGGGAAACAAAAAAAATAAGAAATGCCCAATAAGGCTGACGGTTGAGGGCGCGACGGGCGGCGGTACAGCATGGAAGAAAGTGCGTAGCGGCTGACTCTTGGACGCTCTCATTTAGCTATCGTCTCAGCTATGTGAATGTTGCCGGAATAAATGTGTGGTGGGGGTGGTACGTCCCCTTCCCAGCCCCCCCCACGTCCAACGGGCCCCGCACAAGGGCCGAAAACCA
>NZ_JBKIWQ010000006.1:0-91195 GCF_046599555.1 Trueperella sp. LYQ141
GAGGGAGGGGGTGGGGGGGGGGTTGGGCATTTCCTGCCCAAACCCCACCACATGTAAAACGTGCCCCGAATAGGATTCGAACCTACGACCTTCTGCTCCGGAGGCAGACGCTCTATCCCCTGAGCTATCGGGGCGGGCGATTCGATAGTCTAACAGCTTATCTTGGCAAACTGCGAATCATGGCGAGTGTTGGGAGAAACAGAGGGCGTCAAGCGCCGTTTCGTTTTGCCGCTAAATCGGCAATTAACGGACCTAAAACCTCAGGTATTTCTCCTGTTGCCCGTGTCAGATTCCTCGCTTTATGGACACGATTGCAAGCTATCGGCATAGCCTAGCTAGACTATGGGCATGACTCCAGAAGAACTTTCCGATTTTATTCTTTCATGTCTGCGTGCTGCCTGCGAGGCAGGGGAAATTGCCTTGGATCCGGCGCAACTCCCGTCGGTGAAAGTGGAACGCCCCCGCAATCGCGAGCATGGCGATTGGGCGACGAATATCGCCATGCAGTTGGGAAAGAAAGCCGGTATGAGCCCCCGTTCCTTCGCTGAGGTTCTTGCCGAGCGCATTGGTCAATCCTCAGCGATTGCTGCCGTTGATATTGCTGGTCCAGGCTTTATGAATATCACGTTAAATGCTGCGGCTGCAGGGGAACTGGCTCGAACGATTTGCAATGCTGGTGCGCAATACGGCCGATCGCACGCATTAGCGGGGTCAACAATTAACTTGGAGTATGTTTCGGCTAACCCGACGGGTCCGATTCATATTGGCGGTGCGCGTTGGGCAGCGGTAGGGGATTCCCTGGCTCGTATTTTGGCGGCAGCGGGCGCCAACGTGGTCCGGGAATATTACTTCAACGATCACGGTTCGCAGATTGACCGCTTTGCCGTTTCACTTCTGGCGCGGGCACGCAATGAAGAGCCTCCGGCTGATTCCTACGGCGGTCAGTACATCGCTGATATTGCTCAGACGGTGATTGACCAAGCGATCGCTGCGGGGGAGGAAGATCCACGGCAACTGCCACGCGAGGAGGCTCGCGAGGTGTTCCGTCGTCGGGGCGTGGAGCTAATGTTTGCCGCCATTAAAGAGGAACTGCAGAAATTCCGAGTGGAATTCGATGTGTTTTTCCATGAGGATACTTTGCATGAATCAGGTGCGGTAGATGCTGCTATCCAGCGTCTAGATAAGGCTGGCGTTATTTTCCGTTCGGAGGGCGCGCTGTGGCTTCGTAGCACTGATTTTGGTGACGATAAGGATCGCGTCATCATCAAGTCCGATGGGAACGCCGCGTACTTCTCTGGAGATATTGCTTACTACCTAGATAAGCGCAGCCGCGGTGCCGATCACGTCGTCATTATTTTAGGGGCCGATCACCACGGCTATATCGGGCGTATGTATGCGATGGCGAATGCCTTTGGGGATACTGCGGGAGTTGGAAAGAATCTGGAGATCATTATTGGCCAGTTGGTCAATTTGGTACGCAACGGTGAGCCGGTGAAGATGTCCAAGCGGGCAGGCACAATCGTTGTGCTTACTGATCTGCTTGAGGCTGCTGGCGTAGACGCGGCGCGGTATTCTCTGGCTCGCACTGCGATGGATACCCCGCTGGAGATTGATTTGGATGTCATCACGTCACGGACGAATGACAATCCCGTCTACTACGTCCAATATGCCCATGCGCGTACCTGTTCTGTTGCTCGCAATGCGCAAGAACACGGTGTGGTGCGAACCGCAGATAATTTTGATCCGAGCCAGTTGGATACGCCAGCAGATGCAGCATTGCTGGGAGTGTTGGCGCAATATCCTGAAGTGGTTGCGACCAGCGCGAAACTGCGTGAGACGCATCGAATCGCTCGTTACCTTGAGCAGATGGCTGCTGCATACCACTCCTGGTATGGGGTTTCTCGGGTCACTCCGCGAGCTGACGAAGAGATCACCAGCCGCCACGTCGCCCGTCTATGGCTAAATGATGCCGTCGGTCAGGTGCTCGCCAACGGGCTTGATTTGCTCGGTGTCACTGCTCCAGAACGGATGTGATATGGCCTCAGTATTACCAGCTTCGTTACCTGCTCCCGAGCCGAACGGGCAAGGCGATGGGATATGGCCGGTTACTGCTCGGCGCAATGCGCGTGGTGAATTGGAAATTGGTGGTGTGCCAGTTTCGGAGCTAGTCGCTACCTATGGGACGCCGACGTTCATACTTGACGAGGCGGATATGCGCCAGCGGGCGCGCGCATGGCAGGAGGCGATGCGAGACGCATTCGCGGATGGTCCACAGCCCCAGGTGTATTACGCCGGTAAAGCGTTTTTGTGTGGGGCGGTTGCGCAGATTGTGGCACAAGAGGGATTAAACATTGATAGTGCCTCCTACGGGGAATTGGTGACGGCCTTGGCATCTGGCGTTCCGGGTGCGCGTATTGGATTGCACGGTAACGCAAAAACGGACGCGGAGATTGAGCTGGCACTTAAGGCAGGCATTGCTCATATCGTTATTGATTCCTTGGGGGAGATTGAACAGGTAGCGCGTATCGCGCAAGCGCGCGGGCAGGTTGCTCCGGTATATATCCGAGTAACGACGGGGATTCATGCGGGTGGGCATACGTTCATTGCTACCGCGCATGAGGATCAGAAATTCGGCCTATCTTTGGCCTCTGGTGCGGCACAGGAAGCCATTGAACGTATCTCGCGTTGTGCACACGTGCGTCTCATTGGCTTACATTCCCATATTGGCTCGCAAATTACCGGAGTCGATGGCTTTATTGAGGCAGCAAAGAAGATCTTAGAGTTGCGTGCCTGGGCGGCAGAACGTGGCTGGCTTATTCCGGAAATTGATCTTGGGGGCGGATATGCGGTTCGCTATTGGGAGCCAGATGAGGCGCCCTGCCCACGCACTGATTTTGCTCGTGCTTTAGCACAGGTCGTTGCGCAACATTGCGCGCATACGGGGCTAACAGCGCCAAAGATCGCAATCGAGCCCGGTCGATCTATCGTCGGTCCGGCGATGGTAACCCTCTATCGAGTATTAGCGGTAAAAGACGTCCAGACGGACGAAGGTGTGCGCCGTTACGTATCAGTTGACGGCGGAATGTCTGATAATATCCGCCCGGCGTTATATGGTGCGAACTATACGGCCACCCTGGCGCAGCGGATTAGCTCTGCGCAGTTAGTGCAGGCACGTGTGGTCGGCAAGCACTGTGAATCGGGTGATATCGTCGTCCATAATGTTGCCTTGCCAGAAGATGTGCGCATCGGTGATGTATTAGCCGTGCCGGTGACGGGCGCTTACGGTCGCTCAATGGCGTCCAATTACAATATGATCGCCCGCCCAGGGGTGGTAAGCGTGTATGACGGGCAGAGTCGAGAGATTGTGCGGCGAGAATCAGTGGCTGATCTGCTGGCCTTAGATTGCGCAGTAGCTGATGCGCCGGCTGGTTTGGAGCTATTAAGCGCCAACGAACTGCTAACTGTGCTGACTGGGTGCGATGGCAGAGATACTGCGGAGAAAGCAAAAGGAGAATCCCAATGAGCGTTGCGATCGCGCTATTAGGATGCGGTACCGTCGGTACGGAAGTAGCACGGCTGTTGACCCAACAGCGCGATATTCTTTCAGCGCGGGCAGGGGCAGAGCTAGATCTGGTTGGCATTGCGGTATCTCGATTAGACGCGCCGCGACATCCGGCTATTGATCGTTCACTGTTAACCACGGATGTAGATTCACTAATATCGCGGGCTGATATCGTCATTGAACTCATCGGCGGTATTGAACCACCGCGCACCTGGGTGACGCAGGCGCTGCGCCAAGGTGCCTCCGTCGTGACGGGAAACAAAGCATTACTGGCGGCGCATGGTCCAGAGATCTATGAATTAGCTAAAGCACATGATGTTGATGTCTACTATGAGGCAGCAGTTGCCGGGGCAGTGCCCGTGGTATATGGTCTGCGGGAATCACTGGCGGGGGATACCGTCACTCGGATTCAAGGGATTCTCAACGGCACCACGAATTATATTCTCGACGAGATGACCCGCAAGGCCCTTCCCTTCGATCAGGCTCTTGCGCAGGCACAATCCCTTGGCTACGCGGAGGCTGATCCGAGCGCGGATGTAGACGGCGATGATGCGGCAGCGAAAATCGCTATTTTGGCTTCACTTGCGTTCCATCAGCGGATATTACGCAAAGATGTGACAGTCCAGGGGATCCGCAGTATTACCTCCGACGATATTGCTGCTGCCAAAGAGCTGGGATACGTCATTAAGTTATTGGCCACCGCTGACCGTGATCCCCGTACTCAGGCCATTGACGTGCGGGTATGCCCGACGCTCGTCGCACACGATCATCCGCTAGCTGGAGTACACGGCTCGTACAATACGGTGATTATTGATTCACTTGCGGCTGGTCGCCTCATGTTTTCCGGTTTGGGGGCAGGAGGTGCGCCTACCGCCTCTGCAGTGCTATCTGATGTGGTTGCGGCCGCTGCGAAAAAGGTTCACGGCGGGCGAGCTCCCCAGGAGATTATTTACGGCGAATCTGACCTTATTTCCCCGCAGGAATCCCGCTCTGCATTCTGTGTGCGAATTTGCGTGACGGATACGCCCGGCGCGCTCGCTGAGATCGCTCGCGCCTTCGCACATGCCGGTGTCTCAATTTCGTCGGTTCGTCACGATCCAGATACGAGGGACGGTATCGTCTATATCACGGTTATGACGCATGTCGCCCGCGTCTGTGATCTCCAGAGTGCCTTAGCCCATCTGGACGTAGACGAGCGGATTCAACGAGTGCTGCAGGTAATGAGAGTAGAGGAAGAATAATGGCGCATCAATGGCGGGGAATTATTGAGGAATACCGACAGAGATTGCCTTTTGCCAATGACGATCCAGTCGTTACCTTGGGCGAGGGCGGCACGCCGCTTGTTGCTGCTCGGGCACTCAGTGATCGAGTTGGCGCTGAGGTCTACGTCAAAGTAGAAGGTGCCAATCCGACGGGATCTTTTAAAGATCGCGGCATGACGAGTGCGATCTCTCGCGTCAAGCAGACGGATACTCAGATTGTGGCGTGTGCGTCTACCGGGAATACCTCTGCTTCGGCGGCCGCCTATGCGGTGGCGGCCGGTTTGCGCTGTGCGGTGGTGTTGCCAGCAGGAAAAATTGCGGCGGGCAAGATCGCCCAGGCAATCGTTCATGGCGCAGATTTGGTTGCGGTGGATGGCAACTTTGATGACTGTTTACGTATCGTTCGCGAATTAACCGAAAAATATCCGGTGGCGCTCGTTAATTCTGTGAATCCATATCGTTTGCAGGGGCAGAAAACCGCAGCCTTTGAAGTCGTTGATGCGTTAGGGGAAGCCCCCGATATTCACGTTTTGCCAGTGGGAAATGCTGGAAATATTTCGGCGTATTGGATGGGGTATAACGAGTACGCCGGTCGCACTACGAGCGCCTCAATGGAAGATAGTGCGCACCGCTGCGCGCCGGTATCCCAGCGTGTTCCCCAAATGTGGGGGATCCAGGCGTGGGAGGCTGCGCCTTTGGTTCTCGGGCACGTCGTTGCTGAACCGGAGACAATTGCCACGGCGATTCGCATCGGGAATCCAGCGTCCTGGGATTATGCCGTGCAGGCGCGCGACGATTCACACGGTTGGATTGATCGGGTACATGACGAGGAGATCCTCGAAGCACAACGTCTACTGGCAGGTGAAGTGGGGATTTTTGTTGAACCGGCATCGGCTGCCTCGATTGCTGGATTACTCCACGCAGCCCAAGAGGGCAAAGTTCCTGAGGGAGCACGAATCGTCTGCACAGTTACCGGGAACGGGTTGAAGGATACGGCCACCGCCTTGGGAGAACAGCCGCTTGAAGTTACCCCTATTGCCCCGACGTTAACCGCTGCGGTTGCCGCATTGGGGCTGTCGTGAGATTCGTTCGTGATAACGCACAGGTGCGGGTGCCGGCCTCCTCGGGGAATCTGGGTCCGGGTTTTGACTCGATGGGAATGGCCCATGACGTGTGGGATGAAGTCTCAGTAACGTTGACGACGGGCACCTCTCGCGCTGTTATTCTCGGGGAGGGAAGCCAGAGTCTGCCTCGCGATGAATCCCATCTCATTATTCGGGTGATCCAGGAGACCTGTGCATTGTTGGGTTTGCCGCAGGCAGGCATTGATTTAGTCTGCCGTAACGCAATTCCGCACGGAAAAGGTCTGGGTTCCTCGGCTGCTGCTGTGGTGGCTGGGCTCATGTTGGTCCGGGAACTCGTCGGTAAACCAAAAGAGTTTTCACGAGATGAAGTCTTGCGACTAGCAACCCAATACGAAGGGCATCCAGATAATGCTGCCCCGGCAATTTTCGGCGGAACGACCCTCTCCTGGCAGCATGGTCAGACCTATCGCACGGTCAATATTCCGGTTGACCCGCAGCTTCGTACGACGGTTGTGGTGCCGCAAGAGGTACTGCCAACTGCTCATGCTCGTTCGGTATTACCGGATCAGGTACCGCACAGCGACGCGGCCTTTAATGCTGGGCGCGCAGGATTATTAGTTCATGCTCTGACAAATGCGCCACATTTATTATTTGATGCGACCGAAGATCGGCTCCACCAAGACTATCGAGCTGGGGCGATGGAACATAGCGCTCGCGTCCTACGCGCTCTGCGATCTGCCGGTTGGCCAGTGGTTGTTTCTGGGGCGGGACCAGCGCTTTTAGTGTTTGCGTCAGTGGATTCTCAAATGGAAAAGGCCTTGGCAGCTCAGGGGATGTCCGTTATCCGCTCCACCCAGGTACGCGGCGCCCACGCCGTGCACGGCTAGCTACATTCAGTTCTTTTCTGTTTACAGTTTGCCTATTGCGGGGTGAAATGTAGTATGCTGACACGCGAGAGTGATCGTCAGTATCACTTGTGTTGTAGATTAGCTACACGTGTTTTGCCGAGTTCTGATTATCAGATCCATTGTTTTCCGCTTTGTGCGTGAAGCCGGCCAATTCCCGTTCAATGTTTGTTTGAGGAAGGATCCTCGTGAGCGAAAATTCATCGCTACCTACTGGCCCAATTTCAACAATGCGCCTCGCCGATTTGAAGACGATTGCAGCGTCAATGGGCTTATCTCTGCCCGATCAGGCGCGTCGTCCGGCCTATATTACAGCTATTCGTGAGGCCCGCATCGCTGGTGGAATGACTGTGCAGCGCGGTCCGAAGCCTAAGTCGATGCGCACGCCAACGCCAGAAACTCCAGAAGTGAAGAATACTCAGGCTACCAATGAGGAGCGCCCGCGTGCGGGGCGTCGGGGGCGGCCAGCACAGACGACGAATCAGCATGGCAATCCTCGGCAGAAGCTCGAACTGCCGGCTACGACTCGGGCTGCAGGCAAGCCGGCGATGAGCCAAGAAGAAAAAGAAGCTGCTTTAGCCGCTTTAGGAGATGCCGCTGAGCGTCGGGCAGAAGATTCGCGTGCCGATGAGGATTCACGGGATCGCCGTTCGCGCAACCGGCAGCGCAATCGTCGTAACCGCAAAGGAAATGACGGTGATATGCGGCGCAATCAGGTTGGGCAGTCCGCTGGCGCTCGCGAGGGTCGAGATAACACCCGCGATGAGGCCCGCTCAGCCCAGTTTGACCGTTCGGAAACAGCGGAGATTCGTGAATCTGGGTCGGAAGATTCCCTGGATACCGGCGATATGCTCATCCCAGTGGCCGGTATTCTCGATACTGACGGCAATAATAACTACCTGCGCACGGGTGGGTACCTGCCAGGCAAGAATGACGCCTACGTTTCCAGCCAAACCATTCGTCGCTACGGTTTACGTCGTGGTGATGCGATCCAGGGCGCAGTGCGTGATGTTTCGGATATGACGAACCGGCGCGGTCGCCAGCATAAGTACAATCCGTTGGTAGAAGTGACGGCAATTAACGGATTACCGCCGGAAGAGTCAATCCAGCGTCCGGAGTTTAATAAGCTCACCCCGTTGTACCCCAACGAGATGTTGCGCCTGGAGACGACGCAGAAGGCCCTGACGACTCGCATTATTGATCTTGTGGCCCCAATCGGTAAAGGTCAGCGTGGTCTGATTGTTTCGCCGCCTAAGGCCGGTAAGACGATCGTCATGCAGCAGATTGCTATGGCAATCGCGAAGAACAATCCGGACGTGCATCTGATGGTTGTGCTGGTTGATGAGCGCCCAGAAGAAGTCACGGATATGCAACGCCTGGTGAAGGGTGAAGTCATTGCTTCGACCTTTGATCGGCCAGCCTCCGACCACACGATTGTTGCTGAGCTAGCGGTTGAGCGGGCGAAGCGTCTGGTGGAATTGGGCCAGGACGTGGTGATCTTGTTGGATTCACTGACCCGTCTGTCGCGGGCATACAATTTGGCGGCGCCGGCCTCGGGTCGAATCCTCTCTGGTGGTGTGGATGCTGCGGCTCTGTATCCGCCAAAGAAGTTCTTTGGTGCGGCACGCAGCATCGAAAATGGGGGATCGCTGACGATCATCGCCTCTGCGCTAGTGGAGACGGGATCAAAGATGGACGAGGTGATCTTCGAAGAGTTCAAGGGTACTGGCAATATGGAGCTGCGCCTTTCCCGGCAGTTGGCAGATCGCCGTATTTTCCCGGCAGTGGATATCAATGCGTCGGGCACGCGGCGTGAAGAGCTGTTGTTCTCCCCAGAAGAGCTCAAGATTGTGTGGCATCTGCGTCGCGCCCTGGGTGTGCTGGATGTGCAAGAAGCTTCGGATTACGTTTTGGGGCGGATGCGCAAGACGGAATCAAATGGCGAGTTTTTAATGTCTATCGTGCGCTCTGTGCGTAGCGCTGAGTAACGCTAACTGCCGGTGAATATCGGCGGTGTGATGTATTGACCATCCCCGCCGGTATCGCCGGAGTGGGTAAATGTGGTTAAATTGACCGGCGGCTTCTGGTTCACCACAGCATCGTGGACCCAGAGCATCAAACGATCCAAGGAGACATCATGAAGCAGGGAATTCATCCCGATTACCACGACCTCAAGGTCACTTGTACGTGCGGCAACGAGTTTGAAACTCGTTCCACCTATCCTGCAGAATCGCTGCGTGTTGACGTGTGCAACGCATGCCACCCGTTCTACATCGGTAAGCAGCGTATTTTGGATACCGGCGGCCGCGTCGCTCGCTTCGAGGCACGTTACGGTAAGCGCAAGAAGTAACTGAGCTTGAAAACGCCGGTGCAGAGTACTGTACCGGCGTTTCCCATATCACCGTGTTAATCCCCTGATGAATGGAGCATCATGAGCCAATTTCCGGCGGCTGTTGCAGCAGCGGAAGAGTACGCCTCGATTGAGGCACAGATGGCGTCCCCCGAGGTATTGGCAAAGCCAGATAAGTTGCGCTCACTGGGGCGGCGTTATGCCCAGTTGCGACGGGTGGTTTCCCGTTATGAACGTTGGTGTGTTGCCCAGCAGGATCTTGCTGAAGTGGAGGAGATTGTCGCCGGCGGTGGGGAAGATGGCGAGCTATTTGCCGAAGAGCTGCCGCGCTTAAAGCAGGAAGTGCTTGAGGCTGAAGAGGCGCTGCGCGATGCGCTTCTTCCTCGCGATCCAGATGACGTCCGAGATGTCATTTTGGAAGTAAAAGCTGGTGAAGGTGGTGAAGAGTCAGCGCTCTTTGCTTCGGATCTTCTGCGAATGTATCAGCGTTATGCAGAATCTAAGGGATGGACGACCCAGATTCTCTCGCACACGGATACGGAATTGGGTGGCTATAAGGATGTTCAGGTCGCCATTAAAGCCAAATCCGTCCCGGAGGATCCGGCTGAAGGGGTATGGGCGCATCTGAAATATGAAGCAGGCGTTCATCGAGTCCAGCGCGTGCCGGTGACGGAATCTCAAGGGCGAGTGCATACCTCAGCGGCAGGCGTGCTCGTCTTTGCGGAAGTTGATGAGCCAGAAGAGGTTGAAATCAACGATAATGATTTGCGCATTGACGTCTACCGCTCCTCAGGCCCGGGCGGGCAGTCAGTGAATACGACGGATTCTGCCGTGCGTATTACCCACTTGCCGACGGGTATTACTGTCTCGATGCAGGATGAGAAATCCCAGATTAAGAATCGTGAATCGGCCATGCGTATTCTGCGCGCACGGTTGCGTCAGGCACAGTTGGAAGAACAAGCGGCTAAAGAAGCTGATCAGCGTCGTTCGCAAGTGCGTACAGTTGATCGTTCGGAGCGCGTGCGTACCTACAATTTCCCAGAGAACCGTATTGCGGATCATCGCACGGGCTTCAAAGCCCATAATCTCGACGCAGTGCTCAACGGTGATCTGCAGGCAGTGATTGACTCTCTGCGTGAAATGGATGAGGCAGAGCGCTTAAAGGCAGCGACGGAGGAAGCTGAGGCGCGCTGATGTGGGCGCGTCAGATCGCGCAGGCTAGCCAGGTTTTAGCTGATGCTGGCGTGGATAGCCCCGCACACGACGCACGAATTTTAGCCGAACACTGCTGGCAGTTATCACGTCCGGCACAACGCGGTGCGATATTCGATATTCGCACTGTACCTACTGAGGACGAATTGGCCCGTTATGCCGAGTTGGTCCGTCGGCGCGCTGCCCGAGAGCCACTCCAACATATCTGCGGGGTCATGTGGTTTCGCTATGTGGAGCTGGAAGCTCGCCCAGGGGTTTTTATCGTGCGGCCGGAGACGGAAATCGTGGTGGACGCCGCGTTGGCAGCCTTGTCAGATTTAGCGGCAGAGAACATCACCATGACCTCAGATAACCTCAGCCGTTGGGGGCAGCGCGAGGATATGCGCTCTGTGCAAACGCAAACAGCAGATCACCCCGCATATCATCACGGGCAACAGCCAGTTAGCCTATCGGCGGCGGAACGGGCAACTGATAGCACAAAGGTGGTAGCCCAAAAGACGCCCCAAAACGTGTTCCAAAACCCGCCCCCGAATCAGCCACAGAACGCGGATCAACATGCCGATGCTGGTGTTCCGGCTGCGGCTCAGCGCCCGTTATGCGTTGTCGATTTGTGTACGGGTTCGGGGGCTATTGCGCTTTCTTTAGCCACTGAAAGTCCGGTGCCAGTACACGTTCACGGTGTTGAATACGATCAGGTGGCATGGGAGAGCGCACAGCGCAATAATCAGCGCTACGGCGCCCTCGTACAGCTACACCATGCGGATGCGCGCACCTGCTTACCAGAGCTCGCAGGGCAGGTGGATCTGGTGGTTTCTAATCCGCCGTATGTTCCACCGAGCCACGAACTGAGTCCGGAGGTTCGGCAAGATCCGCAGTTGGCCCTGTTCGGTGGGGGTGCAGACGGTTTAGACATTCCACGGCAGATTATGCGTCATGCACACACCTTGTTGCGTTCGGGCGGTATTCTCATCATGGAACATGCTCATGAACAAGCCGGCGCAATGCGTGATTACGCTGCACATTTGGCGATGACGCAGATCCGAACCGGAAAGGATCTGACGGGGGAGTACCGATACGTGTATGCGCAGAAAGGACGCCAATGAAGATCGCGGTGAATGATCCGCTGGCCTGCGCTCAGGCGCGTCGCGTCATTGAGGCGGGGCAGGTGTTGTGTTTACCGACGGATACCGTCTACGGTATTGGCGCTGATCCGCGTAATCCTCAGGCAATTACGGCGTTATTGGCAGCGAAATCTCGCACTCGGCAGATGCCTCCTCCGGTGCTGGTGGCAAGTATTGACCAAGCGCGTGAGCTCTGTGCGGAGATTAATGTCGCTGCCCAAACCCTGATGGAGCATTACTGGCCGGGGGCGTTGACGATTATCTTGCCGGCCCGCCCCAATTTGGGATGGGATCTAGGTCAGACGAATGGGACGGTGGCACTGCGGATGCCCGATAGCCCAGATACGTTGGCTCTATTAGCTGAGATTGGCCCGCTGGCTGTGACAAGCGCGAATCTGCATGGTCGCACTCCGGCGCGTGATGTCGATGAGGCATACGAGCAGCTCGGTGAATCTATCGCCCTATATCTCGCTGGTCCGGTCTGCGCTTCGGTGACGCCATCAACCATTATTGATCTATCTAGTTCGCCGCGTATTGTTCGAGTAGGGGCAATTGCTCCGCAGCTACTGTCTGAGCTATTGGGAGTGGCCTTGTGAGAGTCTATGTACTCGTTATGGTGCTGGCGATGGTGCTGACGTTTTTGTTAGTACCTGTTGTTTTGCGAGCTGCCTTGGCGACGGGGGCGATGACGCAAATTCGGCAGCGTGACGTTCACTCAACGCCGGTGGCTCGGCTGGGTGGTTTAGCGATCTACACCGGATTTCTCGTGGCTCTCCTGATCGCCTGGCAAATCCCGTATTTACACCCGATTTTTTCGAATACTTCAGGTATATGGGCGATCGTCTTGGGCGGCGGGATCATGTGCGCAGTAGGCACGATTGACGATATCTGGGAATTGACGTGGTACACGAAACTCGCTGGGGAGTTGATTGCTGCTGGAGTGATGGCCTGGCAAGGTGTGCAGCTAGTGACTGTGCCACTTTTTGGTTTGACGGTTGGCTCGGCACGCCTGACGTTATTTACCACGGTGATCCTAGTGGTAATGATCGCCAATGCGGTGAATTTTGTTGACGGCCTGGACGGATTGGCTGCTGGCACAATTGCAATCGCCGCCTTTGCTTTCTTCATCTATTCGTATTATCTGACGCGGGAGGTCTCCCCTGGGGATTACACCTCGGTGGCGGTTGTCGTATTGGCGGCGCTCGTCGGATCATGTGTTGGATTTTTGCCGCATAATTTCCATCCGGCAAAAATCTTCATGGGGGATTCTGGCGCTTTGATGCTGGGCACGATCATTGCTGGGGCAGCCATTTTAGTTACTGGTCAGATAGATCCGGCTACGGTGCATACTCGGCAGGCGATTCCCGCTTTCATGCCGTTGATTATTCCGGCACTCGTCTTGGCGATTCCGTTGATTGATCTCATGTGGGCGGTGGTGCGCCGTGTGCGTCAAGGGCGCTCGCCATTTTCAGCAGATGCAGGGCATTTACATCACAGGTTATTGCGTCGTGGGCATTCGCATACAACGGCCGTCCTGATCTTATATATGTGGACGGCGGTTGCGTCATTCGTTGCGGTGGCATACACGATCTATCCGCGTCTTTCTGTGTTGGTCATTGGTCTAGTGGCCACCGCTTTAGGCATCGTCATTACATGGAGACGTTTTGGGTGGTTTTCTGCACGTGATTCGGAATCGCAGTGAGTAGGCGGAATCCAGGGCGGCGTCCGAGTGCTTCCGAGGTGATTTGTCGGGCAACGCTGGCAGCTAGCGGTGTGGCGATGATTCTCGCCGCTATCGGTATATGTGTATGCGGGCAATGGTGGCGGGAGATTCTTATCGCGGCGTGGATTATCGTCGGAATCAATTTGCTTAATGCGGTTTTCATGGCGCTACTTGTTCGTTACTTTACGCGCTTTACCAGCGCTTTTTCGATCCTGTCATACCTGGTCAAAATTGGTGTCATGGCGCTGGCCATGGTACTAATTCGGCACAATGCTGCATTAAACGTCAGAGTGGTATTCGGCGTTGTGGTGCTGTTCTTTGCGGTGTCTTTGGTGATGTACGGCTGGGTAGTGACGAAGAGCTCGGCGCTATATATCGCGGATTATACGGAGCCTAATTCGTCCTGCTGAAGCCGGAGCATGTGGGGTAGGCGAGGTCGGATAGCCGGCTGTGGCGAATATCTAGTTGGCGTCTTTGGTTCTTCTTTGAAAAGCAGAAAAATCTTCAGGTAAAGTTAATCCTGGTTAAGGCTCTTAACAGTTCGAAGTGGAACTGGGGCACGGCATCGAGATGGGGATATTGCACACTGTGAATCTGTTGCTCAAGCTTGCATCATTGCCCGTCTTTACTGAGGCAGGCGGAGGATCCTTCGAGCCTCCTGCGATTGATCACGAATTCAGCCCACCAGCGCTACTCTTTGCAGGTACTCCGTTTGAGCTGAATCGTATCTTGCTCATTCGCCTCATTTCCGCTTTCGTCATTTTGATCTTGATGATGTGGTATGCCAAGCGGGCCAAACTTGTTCCCGGGCGAGGGCAAGCGATCATCGAATCCATTATGGATATTTCGCGCGTCCAGATTGCTGACGAAGTTATCGGCAAGGAAGCGGCAAAAGCCTACCAGCCGATGCTCATGACTATCTTCATGGGCGTATTCTTCATGAATATTACGGGCATTATCCCAGGCCTGCAGATCGCCGGTACCTCACTGATTGGTATGCCGCTGATCTACGCGATCTTTGCCTATATTGGCTTTATCGTCGCCGGAATCAAAGCCCGAGGTTTGCACTTCTTCATCGAACAGCTAGCGCCCAAGGGAGTTCCGTGGTGGCTGTACATCATCATGGTGCCCATTGAGTTCTTATCGAACTTTATTCTGCGTCCGGTTACCCTGACTTTCCGTCTGTTCATGAACATGATTGCCGGTCATTTGATCCTGGTCTTATGTTTCGTCGGAACGCATTTCTTGTACTTCACGCTCTCGGGCGTTTTAGGCGGTGTATTCGGCACGTTAACTTTCGTGGCCGGTGTCGCCTTCGTGTGCTTCGAGATCATGGTGGGGGCGTTGCAAGCCTACATCTTCGCCATGCTCTCGGCTGCATATATCTCTTTGTCCATCTCAGAACACTGATAACCAACAATACAAAAGGAACCCCACATGATCGGTAACATCGCAACTATTGGTTATGGTCTTGCTACCCTCGGCCCCGGTATTGGTATCGGTTTAATCGGCTCGAAGAACCAGGAAGCCACCGCTCGTCAGCCAGAGATGGCCGGCGCATTGCGTGTGAACATGTTTATCTCTATGGCATTCGCTGAGGCCTTGGCGCTGATCGGCTTCGGTGCCGGCCTGGTATTCGGAGTGTGATGATGCAGTCTGCGACGTTAGCCAGCGGTGGGGGATTCTCAATCATCCCCGCGATACCCGATTTGATTTGGGGGTCGTTGGCCTTCGTCATCGTTGCCATTGCCATCTATAAGTTCGGCTGGCCGTCTTTCTCCGCGATGCTAGATGAGCGTTCGGAGAAGATTGATGAAGGTTTGCGGGCCGCACAGGAGGCGCGCGCTGAAGTTGCTGACCAGCAAGCTCAACTGACCGAAAAGATCCGGCAAGCCCAGCGGGAGGCGGCTGGTATTCGGGAACACGCCCAGGATAACGCCAAGGCGATTGTTCACGACGCCCAGACGAAAGCGCGCGACGAAGCAGAGGGCATTATTGCCAATGCACAGCGTCGCATTGACGCTGATACGGCGGCCGCTATGAGCGCCTTGGAAGGTGACGTCGGCAAACTCGCTACGGAACTTGCCGGGCGGATCGTCGGTGAAGCGATTACCGACGAGGCGATGGCACGCCGAGTCATTGACCGCTTCCTTGACGAGCTTGAAGCAACAGCCCCGACGACTCTTGCACACAAGTCGGAGGACTAAACGATGCGTTCAGGGAGCAAAGCAGCATTAAACCGAGCCTGTGAGCGCTGGGAAGGGTACCTTCTCACGCGCGCCGGTGATGAGATGGCGCTGGCACGCGAAGTGTTCACCGTAATGGATGTGCTGCGTAACTCGGCGGTGCTGAGCAATGCGCTAGAAGACGGGGCACGCAGCCCTGATGATCGCGCTGCCTTGGCCCACGACGTTCTCAGCGGTCGAGTAAATGACGAAGTGACGGAACTGGTCATGGGCTTGGCTCGCGATCAGTGGTCACAGAACGGCGATTTGCGTCTTGCCCTGGAGCATCTTGGCGTTCACGCCATACTCGTCGGTGCTCGACGCGAGGGAATGCTGGGAACGGTTGAGGAAGAACTGTACCAAAGCTCTCGGCTGCTCAAGGATCAGCGGGAATTGCGTTTGGCATTTACCTCGGTAAATCAGCCCCTGGAATTGCGGCAGAATCTGGCTACGCAGATTTTTGCGTCGGCCAGCCCATATACCGTTGAACTGATTAAACGGGCTATTGCACACGGGGAAAAGACGATCGCCTCGGCATTGCGGTCCTATTTGCGGGCAACCGCACAGATGGCAGATCATCTTGTTGCGTCTGTGACCAGTGCAATCCCGTTAACCACCGAACAAGAAGCGCGCCTAGGGCGCATCTTGAGCGCAAAATATGGCAAAGACGTGCATATCCACGTCACGATCGATACCTCCGTTATCGGCGGGGTACGAGTACACGTGGACGATGACGTTATTGACGGCACCATCGCTAGCCGCCTCAAGGCTGTACGCGAGGTTTTTACCCATTGATGTACCGCGGCTGGGTGCCGCGTTCGAACGAAGGAAGATGAATGGCTGAACTGATTAAGCCGGAGGAGATTCGGGCCGCGCTGGACAGCTTTGTCAACTCCTACGAACCCGCAAAAGCGGTGAGCGAGGAAGTGGGCCACGTAAACCTTACCGCCGACGGTATTGCCCGTGTGGAGGGATTGCCGGGCGCGATGGCGAACGAACTGTTGAAGTTCGAGGATGGCACGCTGGGTCTAGCGATGAATCTGGAAGAACGCGAGATCGGTGTTGTGGTGCTTGGCGATTTCGCCCATATCCAAGAGGGGATGGAGGTACGTCGCACAGGCGAGGTGCTCTCTGTTCCCGTCGGAGAGGGATACCTGGGGCGGGTCGTTGATCCCCTGGGTCGCCCCCTGGATGGGCTGGGCGAGATCAGTGACCTTGATGGGCGGCGCGCTCTCGAACTGCAAGCCCCTGGCGTCATGATGCGTAAATCAGTGCATGAACCGCTGCAAACAGGCATCAAAGCAATTGACGCCATGATTCCGATTGGGCGTGGCCAACGTCAGCTAATTATTGGTGATCGCAAGACCGGCAAGACGGCTCTGGCGATTGATACCGTCTTGAACCAGAAAGAAAATTGGGAATCCGGCGATCCGAATAAGCAGGTGCGCTGCATTTACGTGGCAATCGGTCAAAAGGGGTCCACGATTGCTTCCGTGCGGGCCACTTTGGAACGCAACGGTGCGCTAGAGTACACCACGATCGTCGCTGCTCCCGCTTCTGATTCGGCTGGCTTCAAATACCTGGCGCCTTATACCGGATCGGCAATCGGTCAGCACTGGATGTACCAGGGCAAGCACGTCCTGATTATCTTCGATGATTTGTCCAAGCAAGCAGAGGCATATCGTTCGGTGTCCTTGCTGCTGCGTCGCCCACCAGGGCGCGAGGCATACCCCGGTGACGTCTTCTACCTGCACTCTCGGTTATTGGAGCGTTGTGCCAAGCTCTCTGATGAGTACGGCGCGGGTTCGATGACGGGTCTGCCGATTATCGAAACGAAAGCGAATGACGTCTCGGCGTATATTCCCACTAACGTCATCTCCATTACTGACGGTCAGATCTTCTTGCAGTCCGATCTGTTCAACGCCAATCAGCGTCCGGCTGTGGACGTCGGTATCTCCGTCTCGCGAGTTGGTGGCGACGCTCAGATCAAAGCCATGAAGAAGGTCGCCGGTACGCTGAAGATCACCTTAGCTCAATACCGAGCACAGGCAGCCTTCGCGATGTTCGCCTCAGATTTGGATGCCACAACTCGTCGTCAGCTCACTCGTGGTGAGCGCATCATGGAGTTGCTCAAGCAGCCGCAGTACACCCCGTATGCAGTTGCTGAGCAGGTCGCTTCGGTATGGGCCGGAACGAATGGGTATCTCGATACGATTGAGACGAAGGATGTCGCTCGGTTTGAGGCCGGTTTGCTCGATTATCTGCGCCACAATACGGATGTTCTCGACGTCATTACGAACACGGGCCTGTTGGAGCAGGAAACCGAGGATACATTGCGGGAGGCAACGCAGAAATTCCTGGATTCCTTCACCTCTGCTCATGACTCGGTTGATCTGCCCTCTGACGAGGTAGATCCTGCGCAAAGATCGCAAGAGAAGATCGTCCGGGCTAAGAGGAGCTAACAGTGGCGGGCGAGCAGCGTATCTACAAACAGAAGATCCGAGCGACGCAAACGCTCGAAAAGGTCTTCTCTGCGATGGAGCTCATTGCAGCTTCTCGGGTGGGTAAAGCGCGTGAGAATGCGTTAGGGCAAGATCCATATACTCGTGCCTTGACGGATTCGATCGCCGCTGTTGCCTCCCACGCTGATGAAGAACACCCGCTATTGAACGAACGTACCGATACGAAGCGCGTTATCGTCTTTGTGGTGACCTCTGATCGTGGCATGGCAGGCGCGTATTCAGCGTCCGTGCTGCGGGAAGCCGATCGACTGCGTGCCGAGTTAACCGCTCAAGGCAAAGAGCCAGTTCTTTATGTGTACGGGCGGCGCGGGGTATCGCACTATGGTTTCCGCGGCGTTGAGGTGGCTAATTCCTGGATCGGGGAATCAGATAAGCCTTCGGTGGAGACCTCCCATGAGATCGCTACCGAGTTCCTCAATCGGTTCCTTGCCGCTGATGAAGATGGCGGGATCGGCGAGTTGCATGTGGTTTATACCCGTTTTGAATCCATGATTACGCAGCGCGTTGAAGTGCGGCGCATGCTGCCCGTGCAAATGGTTGATGCGGATGACGCTGATACTGAGCAGCGGGCATTGTTCGAATTTGAGCCTTCGGGTCGCGCCCTGTTCGACGCCTTGCTACCGATGTACATTTCACAGCGTATTCATTCCGTCTTGCTAATGGCGGCGGCATCGGAGTTGGCTTCCCGCCAGCAAGCAATGCATTCCGCTACTGAAAATGCGCAAGAACTCATTCAGGATTACACCCGTTTGGCGAATAACGCCCGCCAGGCGGAGATCACGACAGAAATCACCGAAATCATCTCCGGCGCCGACAGTCTCGGAAAGTAAGCGCCCGCTGGAAAAGGAAGAAAATATGTCAGTCGAAACGACACAGAAACTTGCAACTGGACGCATCGTTCAGGTGGTCGGCGCGGTCGTAGACGTCGAGTTCCCGCCGGACGCGCTTCCGGAGATTAACTATGCGCTGCAAACCGAAGTGACTTTGCCTGCCGAAGACTCCGATGGCGCACCGAACAAGGTGGCAATGACCTTGGAAGTCGCCCAGCACTTGGGTGATAACATCGTGCGCACCATCGCGATGAAACCGACCGACGGTTTGGTTCGCGGGGCAAAAGTTACCAACACTGGGGCTCCGATTTCTGTTCCGGTCGGTGACGTGACGAAGGGCCGCGTGTTCAACGTGGTCGGTGAGTGCCTGAACTTGGCCGACGGTGAGACGCTGGAGGTCAAGGAACGCTGGCCGATTCACCGCAACGCGCCAACCTTCGATCAGCTAGAACCAGAAACCAAGATGTTCGAGACGGGCATTAAGGTTATTGACCTGTTAACACCGTATGTTCAGGGCGGCAAGATCGGCTTGTTCGGTGGCGCTGGTGTGGGTAAGACGGTGCTGATTCAGGAGATGATTCAGCGCGTGGCCCAGGATCACGGTGGTGTGTCAGTCTTTGCTGGAGTGGGAGAACGTACCCGTGAGGGCAACGACCTCATCATGGAGATGAAAGAGGCTGAAGTTCTGGATAAGACGGCGCTCGTCTTTGGCCAGATGGATGAACCGCCGGGGGTGCGTCTGCGTATCGCGCTGTCTGGCCTGACGATGGCGGAATACTTCCGTGATGTGCAAAACCAAGACGTCCTGCTCTTCATTGATAACATTTTCCGTTTTACCCAGGCAGGCTCGGAGGTTTCCACGCTGTTGGGTCGTATGCCCTCTGCAGTGGGATACCAACCGACCTTGGCAGATGAGATGGGCGCGCTCCAAGAGCGTATTACCTCTACTCGCGGTCATTCGATTACCTCGCTGCAGGCGATTTACGTGCCGGCCGATGATTACACCGATCCGGCTCCGGCCACAACCTTCGCGCATTTGGATGCGACGACGGAACTTTCCCGAGAAATTGCTTCGCGAGGCTTGTATCCGGCGGTGGATCCTTTGGCTTCGTCTTCGCGTATCTTGGATGCGCAGTATGTTGGGCAGGCACACTACGACGTGGCAACCCGCGTGAAAGCAATCTTGCAAAAGAACAAAGAACTGCAAGATATCATCTCTATTCTGGGTGTCGATGAGCTTTCTGAAGAAGATAAGATCACCGTGGCGCGTGCTCGCCGGATTGAGCAGTATCTATCGCAGAATACATACACGGCTGTGAAGTTCACGGGCGTGGAGGGCTCAACGGTTCCGATCGCTGAAACTGTGGAAGCCTTCCGTCGTATCGTTGATGGCGAATACGATCATGTGCCGGAACAGGCATTCTTCAATATCGGCGGTATCGAGGATATCGAGCGCGCCTGGCACAAGCTCCAGAAGGAATCATGAAACTCGACGTGGTAGCCCGATCCGGAGTCCTCTTTTCAGGTGAGGTCTCCTCGGTAGTCGTGCCCGCATACAACGGTGAGATGGGAATCTTGCCTGGGCGCGAGCCGATTATGGCGGTTGTGCATAAGGGTACGGTGCGTTTTGTGCGCTCGGATGGTGTTGCGCAGAGCATCAACATTGGTGCCGGGTTCGTGACGGTAGACGAGGATCATATCTCGGTCGTGGTGGAGAACTACGACGATGAGACGGCCACAGAAATCGCAGGGATACAGTCGTGACTGTGTCGGACGGCATCGTAGCGGCCTTATGCGTGTTCTTGGGCTTAGTATGTGTCGTCCTGGCTGGTTATGTGATTCGGTTGCGCTCGCTGTTGCGCCGCCCGGGAGCTATCCAAGTGGCGGTGCGCTGTTCGGGTGAACGGTGGCGCTACGGCATTGGCGTGATGGGCGGGCGGCATCTGGTGATTTTCCCGCGTGCGTTGCGCTGGAGTCCGCTGGCGCGCTGGGATCGGCGCGGTATGTCGGCGGATCGTATCGGCGGCGAAGCAAGTATCCGGTTCCTGAGTGTTCATGTTGATGGCCAGGAATACGAGTTAGCGTGCGAACAGCTGGCGGTGGAGGCGATATTGTCGTGGTTGGAGTCAGCCGCGCCAGAATCGGAGCCCCAATTCGGCTGACCTCGTGTAGTAAGCTAAGCTGGCTGCTGAGAGGAAGGACGTCTTGTGCGTATTGTGGTTGCCACCTGTGCTGTTGACTATTCGGGTCGCTTAGATGCTCATTTAGAACAGGCAGTTCGCGTTCTAATGCTGAAAGCAGATGGCGCAGTTTTAATCCATGCAGATGGAGGCTCTTATAAACCGCTGAATTGGATGTCACCGCCGTGTACCTTGCGCGAGCTTGATCCAGAAGAAGCCGATCGTCAAGCTGGAGTCCAACAGGTGTGGCGGGTTGAGAACGACAAGACGAATGACGTCCTCGTCATCCGGATTTTCGAGATCCATCATGAGTATTCCCAAATTTTGGGTGATGAACCGGGGCTTCGTAAAGATGGAGTGGAGGCTCATCTGCAAAAACTGTTGGCAGAGCAGACCGAACTTCTTGGTCCTGGTGTACGGCTAATTCGTCGTGAGTATCCGACGGCAATCGGGCCAGTGGATCTCATGGTTGTTGATAGCGATGGTGGCCATATTGCAGTAGAGGTTAAACGTCGCGGTGAGATTGACGGGGTAGAGCAATTAACTCGTTATTTAACCCTGTTGGAGCGTGATTCGACGTTGCGGCCTATTCGGGGTATTTTTGCTGCGCAGGAGATCAAAGCTCAAGCACGCGTATTAGCAGAAGATCGCGGTATCGAGTGCGTGGTTTTGGATTACGATGCGATGCGCGGTTTAGATAATCCAGAAGACCGGCTGTTCTAATGGCGAAACGACGACGCAAACCACCTGTTAGTGCCCCGCTGAATATTGAGCGCCTGATGGGTTACACCCGTTATGAGATGGCTGATAACGGCATGGAATTCACGGTTCGCCATATCCGTGCAGCACGTAAAGAGTATGTGTGCCCCGGATGTCAGGGGCGAATTATGGTAGGCGAAGCTCATGTGGTGGCATGGACGGAGGACTCGTGGTTTGGCCCGACGGCGGGGCAAGAGGCACGCCGACATTGGCATACGAGTTGTTGGAAAGCGCGAGGTCATCAAGCTACAGCGTGGTAGTCTGAAAGCATGCTGTCATATATACGTACTGGTCCGACGACGGACCTTCCATTAGTTTTACTGCACGCTCTTCCACTCGATTCAACGATGTGGGATCAGGTTCGGGAATTATTGCCCGATCGGGACATCATCACGGTTGACGCACCAGGTTTTGGGAAATCTCCGCGTGGTGAGGAATTCGCTGAAGGAGATCCGGCAATCTCGACGTATGTGGAGGCGTTAAAGGCTCGTCTGGATGATTTAGGCGTAACCCGTATGGGGTTGGCTGGTTTATCAATGGGCGGTTCTGTGGCCGCGCAGTTCACGGCGGCGTATCCGCAGATGGTTGCGGGATTGGCGCTGATTGACACGAATATCACGGCTGACGATCCTGACCGGCAGGCTTTCCGTCGCAATATGGCCGAGCGCGCCGATGCGGGTGAGGGCTATTCGGCTGTGGAGAACTGGACGACGATTATGGTCGGCAGTGAATGTACCGACGAGGTGCGGGCGAGCCTGGATGCGCGTTTTAAGGTTTTGCGTAATGATGGCTTGGCATGGATTCAGCGTGCCTTAGCGGATCGCCCTGATTCGTCTGCTGCGGTGGGCATGATTGATGGTCCGGTATTTTTCGTGCGTGGTATGGATGATCCTACTGCCTCGTTGGAGTCCTATCAGGAGCTGGGTGCCCGATGCCGTAATCCGTATTATGTTGAGATTCCGGGGGCGGGGCATTTCACTGCTGATGAGAAGCCGGCAGAGTTGGCACGAGCATTGGATGTATTCGCTCATGCGACCGCGCTGTATGCTCGGGGCTGATTTGATCTATTGCCTCAGAGGAGAAAACCCTAAGCAGCCGCAGATATCGGCTGCTTGAATGAGGTGAGGCACGATGGCTGCTAGTGCCTGCTCAGGATGTTCGGGAAGCGAGCGGGAATGAGATGGCGGGCTGCCTCTGTGGTGGTTTTCGCGGGATAGGCCCGTGGTTGTGGCATAACAACTGAATAGGTTTGTGGGGGTGGATATCATTGATTGTATCCACCCCCACAAACCTATGTACTCTTTGCGAGCCCTACCTTTATGGTTGCTCAGGATTACGGCGAGGAGGTTCCGTCGGCGGTGTGCCAGGCTGAGGAATTATCTTGTTGAGCCAGCGATATGCCCCTCAGTCAGCGATATGCCCTCCGAGAGGTGTGCCCGCATCCGCTATGAATCCGCTATCATGCAGCGCACTGCGTCATCGTTATTCCTTAGCGTGATGGTGTTCGGCAGAGTCCACGATCTCGGTTAATGCAATCGACGTGGATGTGGAGCTTAGAAGCGCGCGAACGTCAGATAGATATGATTCCAGATTGGTGCGTTGTTCGCGCAAGGATTCTATATGTGCTTCGGCGTTGGAACGCTGTTCGTGGGCGCTATGGCGGGCTTCATCAAGAATGCGTTGAGCTTCATTGTGGGCGTCGTTGAGTAAGCGTGTGGCTTCTTCGCGGGCCTGAGCCAAGATGTCTTGGGCGGATTGATGTGCGTCTTGCGTTACGGTTTGGGCATGTTCGGTGGCCTGCGCTGCTCGCAGTTCTGCCTCTTTGGCATGTTCTTCGCTCACTCGGACGAGTTCTTCGCTGCGTTCACGCAGGGCTGCTTCCCGCTCTTGGCATTCGGTGGCGGATTGGGTATGGCGCTGTGCGATCTCGCGTTCTGCTTGGGCGCGCATCTGGGTCACATCTTCTTCGGCGCTGGTACGCAATGCGGTGACTTCCTCGGTGATCTGCGCGCGCATTTGTGCCACATCGTGCTCGGTTTGTGAGCGGAGCGTGGTGGCTTCCTGTTCTGCTTGGCTGCGCACGCGCTGTGCCTCTCGCTCGGCGGAAGCCAACATTTCTTCACAGGTTCGGCGTGTGGATTCTGATAGCTCGCGGGCTTCAGATTGGGATTGAGAACGCACGTGTTCGGCCTCCGATCGGGCACTGCTCATGGTGTTGCGGGATTCCGTTTCGGCATGTTCGCGTAATTCTTCAGCGCGGGTGCGGGCTGTTGAAACAATGTGTTCCGCATCTTTGCGGGCGCGCGTCATGAGATCTAGGGCTTGTTCTTCTGTTGAACGCAGCAATCGTTCGACGCGGCTGCCAAGGCCGGAATAGGATGGGCGTTCGTTTTCTTTCAACGCATTATTGGCTTCGGCGAGTTCGCCAGATAGTTGGAGGACTTGAGCGTCCAGGCGGGCAACCTGGTCTCGCGTTTGAGCGAGATGGGATTCAAGTTGTGCGATATGTTCGTCAACTTGGGCGCGGTCGTATCCGCGCATGACAACGGGGAAACCAGAGTAGTCGCTCAACGTATCTCCTTTAGTAGGGGTGCCGAACAGCATCGGCACGGGAGGTGCTTTCTGGGCACAAACTTATCTACAAGCCTAATGAGGTTCTTCTCAGGTGAGCGGAGGATTGGATGGCGTGCCGTCTTTAGAACCGAATAACCGACGTATTATGGGCGTATTGAGGAATTTCTGCGAGTGGTTTCTGCTCTAGAGGTATTGCTAGGAGCCTCGGTAGGAAGGGAAAGGGTAGAGTCACTCACACTATGCTATGCGAGGATTCAAAACCAGGTATTGTTACATAATTGTTACAATCCAAAGGCGAGGTTCTGCGGGGATATGCCACATCCGTCGCTCGGTGAGGGATGATTGTTAGATAATAACTAGCATTGGTAGAAACACTGAGGGCAAACAGGACCTCGTGATAGTACTCGGAATAACGAAGGGCGTATGCATGAAACGTATTGGCGGGATTGTCCTAGTCATCGTGGGCCTCATCATCGCAATAACTGGCGTGGTGCGAGCCGCGATGGATAGCGATTCAACCACGGTGAGTGTGAGCGTGCCAGCGGATAAGCACCAGTTCGTCTATACGGCGCCGGGAGTTTTATCATTGGTGGATTCCCAGGTGACGATACGGCTACAAGCTGATAGCGGGCAGATTCAATGGGGGCTTGGCTCTACGCCTAATGTGCAGGCCTTCGTTCTGGACGCCTCGGCGTATGAAGTGACGGGGCTATCGAGCTGGAGTCAAGTGCGTGGTACGCAGATTCCGGGGACGGATAGCGGGCGGGAAGCAGTCAGCGCCGCCGCAGCTAATAACACGTTTTCCTTAGCCAATTCGGATATGTGGACGAAGCATGGGACGGGCGATCGAGATGTAACCGTCACCCTTGAACCAAACCAAGGAGTTGCTCAGTCGTTTATTGCAACTACGACGACTGGTAGTGCACCCCAGATGGAATTGACGTGGCAGCGGAAGCTGACGGAAAAGACCAGCCCATTTCCCTTTGTTATCGTCGGGGTGCTGCTCGCCTTGATTGGTGCGCTGACGGTGCTTTCTGATTGGCAACAGCGAGCGGTGCAAAAGCGTCGTGAAGAAAATGCGGCGCGCAAAGAAGCGGCTGCTGAACGGCAATTCGAGGAGACCAGCGTCATTCCTAAAATTAATGACAGCTCCTCGGCAGGTGATACTTCGCCAACGGAGGAAACCTCGCCAACAGGTGAAGAAATACCGGCGAGTGAGGCACCGGATGAGCTTCGTGATGTGGTCAAGGAGATGACGGGTTCTGGCTATGGGGCAGTGCTTATGCCAGCTCGTATCGGGGAATATCGCGATCGTGAGTTAGCTGAAGCTGATCGCATTATTCTGCCAGTAACGCATGATGATTCTGCGCCTGAGGATCCGGAACACGACGCTTCGCTGCGTGAAGATAATGCGGATAGTGGCCATGGCAATACTGATCTGCAGGGGAGCGCAGAAGCAATGGTTCCACTGGCAGAGGAATCGCATGTGGAGCAGGAAGAATTAAGCGCAGATAGTGAAGAATCGCCAGCAGATGAGCTGCGTAATGCCAATATCGCTGACATCATCGCACATAGCGATGATGAGGTAGCGGTCACTGGCGTCGAAGGTGAGGCCCATAATGGCGAGGCGCTTGAGTCAAGCCTAGTAGGTGACGCAGATGAAGGGGGCGCTGAAGGCGTAACGCCCTTGCTGCAAAATGAATCGTCTTCGTCGGATACGCATGATGAATCCGCACACCCCTTAGCACACACTACTGACTCGGATCAAGAAGCTTACTCAGATAGCGTCGATTCAACGCCTGCTCGGGCAGATCATTCAGAGGAATCGGATAATGCAGATCAGCCAGAAGCTGGTGCGCGTTCCTGGCGGGCGCTATGGGATTTTTCTTGGGGTAATTCCCGTACAGCAGGAGAGGAGAACAAGGATGCGTAATCGCGCCATTATCGCTGCTGGATTGTGTTGCTTGCTGGCGGCGTGCTCATCTCCGCAAGCGGTGCCGGAGCCTCGCTATGGCGATCAGCCACAAGAGATCCTTACCCAGGAACAATTCGCCGCAATTGCTGAGCAAGCTGCAGCGGGGATTGCCGCGGCAACAACAAGTAATTCAGCCGATCAACTGGGTGGGCGGATTGCTGGTCCGATGCGAGACGAACGCACCGGGCAACTTCGCCTGAAAGCAATCTTGGGTGACAGCTATCAACTCGATCCGATCGTCATTTCGAAAGAATCCACTCCGGTACTATCGGGAACAGGATTTCCGAGAACTGCGATGACGGTTGAGAAACCGGCTGACGGTCAGAATCTCACGTCGTTGACGGTATGGACCCAGGATTCTCCGCGAACAAACTATGCGCTGTGGGCACAGGTGCAGCTATTCCCGGGGGTGAACGTACCAAAAATCGTTTCGCAGTTGGATAACGAAGTTGGAGATATATCCAACCCGTCGGCATATGCTGCAAACCCGAATGACGTCCTGGCTACCTATGCGTTATATAAC
Source organism: Trueperella sp. LYQ141 (assembly GCF_046599555.1). Lineage (NCBI taxonomy): Bacteria > Bacillati > Actinomycetota > Actinomycetes > Actinomycetales > Actinomycetaceae > Trueperella > Trueperella sp. LYQ141. The sequence goes on from NZ_JBKIWQ010000006.1 coordinate 26,809, forward strand.
GCCTCACGCACCCAGCAGGCGATCAAATTCCAAGACGGCGATCCACTATTTACCCAAATTGCCGCCCAGCAAGATAGCTTTGGGCAGGCATTAGGGCGTAGCGGCTCGGCAACTACTCAATTCGCTCCGGGGGATAAGGGAATTCGAGCCGTCCATACGGATGACGGTGGCCTGATCATTGTTGGTGAGTTGAACTACGTCGTGGAAATCACCAGGACGCAACGCAACGCGAAAGTGCGCATTGCCGATCAGATCGGGGCCCTGTACACCGGCAATAAAGATAACGCCGTGTTGGAGATTGCTGATAAAGCAGTGGCACATTATTCAACAACGGTTGCGTTCTATATTCCTCCGGCAGGGGCAGCCTCTGCGGTTGTGCAGGTTATCGGATCCGCTAAGCCCACCCTGGTGGCCGTGGAAAACGTCGGAGCGAATCCCGCTCACTAATCTAGCTGACGCTGCTTGTGGTTTACTCCTTAGCTGCCTGCCAGCAGCAGGTATGGTTGAGAGGGTGCTGCAGGTATGGTGGCGTGCAGATAGCTCAGGTATGACTGCAGCGTCGGCGATAGCCTGCAATACGGTGTTGCCGGTGTGAGACAAGGAGAAACAGATGGATTTAACGGGAAGCCAGTTTCGTGGGGCTGTCGATTTTTCGACGCTATCTACTCAATCTGAGACGCAACCGAACTCTGCTGGGCAGCCCGAAAACACTGTTGCTGGGCCGTATATTACGGACGTTACGGAAACCAGTTTGCAAGGCATCCTCACGATGTCTATGCAGGTTCCAGTCCTTTTGGTGTTCACCTCGGCGCATTCTGAGAACTCGCAACAGCTTCAAGGGCAGTTGGAGCTTATTGCGCAGCGATATGCGGGGCGGTTTCAACTTGGTCGCGTAAACGTCGATACCGAAACTGAGGTGGTTGGCGCCTTTGGAATCACAGCAGTTCCGGCTGTGTGCGCACTGCTGCAGGGGCAGCCTATCCCGTTGTTCCAGGGGATGCCTGATGCAGAGCAGCTTGAACAAACTGTGGAAAACGTTTTGACGGCTGCTGCCCAGTACGGGATCACTGGAGTATTAGATGGCGACGAATCGGCGCACCCCCCACAGGTCGAGGTCCCGCCTTTGCATAAAGAAGGATTAGCGGCGTTAGAGCGCGGGGATATTGACGCAGCGCATCAAGCATATTCTCAAGCTCTGCGCGAAGATCCCGCCGATCAGGAAGCGCAGTCGGCCCTCTATCAGGTGGAGTTACTCCAGCGTTTGCGGGATATGAATCCGGATAATGAGCCGAATCGAATCACTGAGATTCTCGAAAACGCCGCCAACGCGCCAATGACGGATTTGGATATTCAGTTGTGTGCGGCAGATATTGAGCTATCCCATCAACGCCCAGACGCAGCCTGCGCTCGATTGATTGACGTTGTTCGCCATACTGACGGAGAAGATCGTGATGCGGCACGGCAACGGTTAATTGCCTATTTCGATATTCTCGGTCCATGCGATCTGGTGATGGCAGCCCGTAAATCACTGGCGAATGCGCTGTTTTAATGACGGGTAAAGTAGCGTAGATAAAGCTAAAAGTGGGGCGGTCCGACAATACATTGTCGGACCGCCCCATTCTCAGCTAGAAGTAGCTGAAGAAAATCGCTCAGATTTCCGCGCTAGCTACTGAGGGTAAACCACACAGTGCAGTTGCAGGGCACGGTATATGACTCGCCAGGTGCGGTAGGTTCGTCAAGAGCGCGGGACGAAATGATGATCTCTGCACCTGTCGGCAGCGGCGTCGGGGTATCGAATACCGTCAGGATATGTACGTCATCTCGTGTATCGTGCCGAGAAATATAGTGCAGCCACGGGGAATCTTCCTCAACTTCGCATAATTGCGCTTGCGCCATACGGAGCTCTGCGCGGGCTGCAAAGAGCCGGCGGAAAAGTGCCAGCGTCGAATCCGACCGCGAGAGCTGAACATCAACGGCAAGATCGCGCCATTCTTCTGGCTGCGGAAGCCAGGTTTCGCCGCTGGGAGAGAACCCGAATCCGGGCAGTTGGGAATTCCACGGCATTGGGATACGGCAGCCATCTCGACCGGCCTCAACTCCACGGGTGCGGAAATAGGCCGGATCTTGCCGAATATCGTCGCTCAATCCGGTGTGTTCTGGTAGCGCGAGTTCTTCGCCTTGATAGATATAGCATGAGCCAGGCAGTCCAGCTTGCAAAAGGTGGGCGGCTAGTCCGCGCTGCATTCCCAATTGTGCATCGGGCTGGGGGTCCGTCGGGCGAATCCCATTTGGGCCTTTGCCAGTTTCTACTAATCCCATGCGGGATACCACCCGTACTACGTCGTGGTTTGACAAAACCCATGTCGTTGGAGCGCCGACGTTATCCATCGCTCGCAAGGATTTTCGGATGGATGTGCGGTAGGCGTTGACGGTGAAAGGCGAGCACAGGAAGTCAAAATTGAAGGCCTGACTCATTTCATCGGCGCGAACGAATTTCGCCATATCATCGAGGTTATCAACCCAGGCTTCAGCCACGAGTGCGCGATCTGGGCCGTATTCATCTAGTACGGCGCGCCATTCCCGGTAGATCTCGTGGACTTCTGGGCGATTCCATTGGGGAGGAGGTGGCACGTCGCCAGGAACCTTGGAACCGCCGGAAACCATATCCCAGTGGAACTGCCAATCGGGGAGCTCAGGATCTTTGCATAGCCCGTGGGCGACGTCAACGCGGAAGCCATCTACCCCAAGATCGAGCCAGTAGCGCAGAATATTGCAGAATTCGGCACGTACTTCTGGGCTGTCCCAGTTGAGATCGGGCTGGCTGGAATCAAAGAGGTGGAGATACCACTGGGTGTCGTTTTCCCACGGCGATCCGGGAGCGTCAGCGCGATCGCAGACGCGCGTCCAGGCGCGGGAGCCGAAGATGGATCCCCAATCGTTCGGGGGTTGATGATTATCGGGCTTTCCATCGCGGAACCAGTAGTACTGGCGTTGCGGGCTATTAGGATCTGCAAGTGCCGCTTGGAACCAGACGTGCTGATCTGAGGTGTGGTTGGGAACCATATCGACGATGATCCGCAAGCCATGTTCGTGGACGGCGTTGATGAGGGCGATCGCGTCGTCGTTGGTGCCGAACATGGGATCGACGCGGTAGTAGTCAGCGACGTCGTAGCCGGCGTCTTTTTGTGGTGATAGGTAGAACGGGGAGAGCCACACGGCATCGATTCCGAGGTCGGCAAGGTATCCGAGGTGGTCAATGATTCCAGGTAGATCTCCGATCTGCCCGTGACGTGACGCAAATGAGCGCGGATAGATCTGGTAGATGACAGCATGATTCCACCACTGTTGAGTGGGGGTTTGCTCATGCAATATGCGTGCCATACGTCCTCCAATGGCGCGATAGTTGAGGAAGGGATGGGGATAGATGAGTGAAGTTAGCTGTTATTTTCGCGGTGGCGCGGTGGATTCTCGAACGATTAGCTCGGGTTCGAAACGCATCTTGGTGATGTTGGTTGGTTGCCCGTCAATCATGGTGAGCACGGTTGATACGGCTGCTTCAGCCATTGTTTTTACTGGTTGACGCAGTGTGGTTAGTGGCGGATCAGTGAAAGAGACGACGAAGGAATCGTCGAAACCGATCACTGATATGTGCTCGGGGACGGATAATCCGGCGTTGCGGCAGTGGCGTAAGACGCCCAGGGCCATAATGTCGGAGCCGCAAATGATAGCGGTGCAGCCGGTGCGAATGAGTTGTGCAGCGGCGGATTGGCCTCCTGCGTCAGTGTAGAGCGTGTGTACAATCCGTGGTTTCTCGTGGGGCAGGAGGGTGCGCATAGCTGCGATATATGCCTCAGTCTTATTGCGTGAGGGGAAGAACCGCACCGGCCCAGTTGCCAGCCCGATATGGCGGTGTCCTTGAGCGACGAGATGGCTGACGGCTTTGCGAACTGCCACGATGTCGTCAGTGGAAAAGTCAGGGCGATCAATGCCGGGGTGGGATCCGTTGATGGTGACGAAGGGGACGTCACGGGCGATGAGTCGCTGGTAACGATCAATGCTGGCGGTGGAATCTGCGTGTAGACCAGAGACGAAGATGAAACCGGATACTTGTTGTTCAAGCATGGCATCTACATAGGAATCTTCGGTTGCTCCACCGGCCATTTGTGTGCCGAGTAGGGGAGTGTAGCCATGTAATGCCATCGCGGAGGCGATGTGCTGGGCGAATGCGGGGAAGATTGGGTTTGATAGCTCGGGGATAATCATGCCGATTAGGCCGCCGCCTCGCTCTCGGAGTTTTTCTGGGCGTTCATAGCCGAGAAGGTCCAGAGCGGCGATAACTGCTTGGCGGGTTTCGGGCGCAACGGAGTTCTTCCCGTTAAGGACTCGGGATACGGTTGCGGTGGAGACCCCGGCTTGGGTGGCGAGATCGGATAGTCGAATGCGCTTACCCATGACAGACTCCTTACAAATGTTCCATCACTTTTACATAAGCATACACCGAGTGACTGGAAATGTTGTCAAAATCGCACAAAGATTGCCGGATACTTTGAGGGAGATTGGCTAAATTTCGGGCATTACTCAAGATACGTTGGGTGAATAGTTTTCAATTTCGATGTAATACCTTGCATAAATGTTGACACGACCTATAATCGGAGATACGTGCGAGAGTGTGCAATGGGGCATAAAAGTTAACGTGCCTATGAATACGCTTCGCACCATGTTAAACGACATGAGGAGAGATTAATGCGACGGAGCATTGCACTAATTGCAGCCGCTGGTCTGTCTTTGGCATTGACGGCCTGCGGCGGATCAGAAGAAAAGAAAGGCGACGAGGGCAAGGGGTCTGGATCAGAGGCTCCTGCGGGCGGCGCAAGCCTCGTTATTTGGACTGACGCTAACCGTGAAGCGGCCTTCAAGAAAGCAGCCGATAAGTACACGGAAGCAACAGGTAATACCGTCCAGATTGTTGTTAAGGACAACGATCAGGCGCGGTCAGAGTTCACTGCGCAGGCTGCGACCGGCGAGGGCCCGGATATTCTATTCGGCGCCAATGACTGGCTGGGCGAGTTCGTTAGTAACGGTCTAGTTGCGCCAGTTGAGCTTGGCGATAAGGTCAGCGAATTTAACCCGCTAGCGGTTAGCGCATTCACCTATCAGGGTGCGACGTATGGCGTGCCGTATGCGGTGGAGAACTTGGCTATCATCCGCAATACGGATCTGGTGGATTCCACCCCGGCCACCTTCGATGAAATGATTGCCAAGGGCAAGGCTGCTGGCGTGCAGTACCCCTTCATCATGCAGCTTTCTGAAAACGGCGATCCGTACACCATGTACCCCTTCGAGGCATCCTTCACTGGCCCGATCTTCGAGCTCGATGCCAACAAGAGCTACACCAACAAGCTGAACCTCGGTGGCGATCAGGGCAAGGCATTCGCACAGTGGCTGTACAACAAGGGGCCAAAGGGCGAGAACATCCTGCAGCCCACCATCACCTACGATATTGCTGTTGATGCATTCAAGACGGGCAAGTCGCCGTACATCGTTGGCGGTCCGTGGATGTTGCCAGATTTCAAGGATATGCACATCGCGGTTGACCCAATCCCGTCGGCTGGCCCGGGTAAGTCCACGCCGCTGTTGGGTGTTCAAGGTGGATACATCTCTGCTCACTCCAAGAACGCTGTGTTGGCGACCGACTTCCTGGTCAACTACGTCGGCTCGGAAGAAATCCAGACGGCACTGTACGAAATCGGTCAGCGTCTGCCGGCTCTGAAGGCTTCCGCTGATAAGGCTGCTTCGGATCCGTTGATGGCTGGTTTCGCCAAGGCTGGTGCAGAAGCACTTCCGATGCCTTCGCTTCCTGAGATGGCTGCTGTGTGGAGCTTCTGGGGACGCACGGAAGGTCAGATCGTCGCTGGAGCAGATCCGGCCTCCACGTGGGACAAGATGATCTCCGATATTGAAACTGAGATGAAGAAGAAGTGATTCATCGATAGCTAAGTTCACCGGCCGGCCTTATGCCGGCCGGTGAACCATTAACCTGAGATTTCGTCTCCATCCCATAGGAGGGCCCCATGTCGATGACAACTCAGTCAGAGGCGAGCAAGGCCAGGGCGCGCCGCCGAGCAGAGAATCGGAAAAAAGATTCCCATGCAACCGCGTGGAAGCCTGGATTTCTTGTCAAGCTCGTCCTCATGGCCTTAGTCAATGCACTTGGCGTTTATATTGTTTTCACCGCTTTCACCAATGGCTCGACAGTGCTTGGCGTTTTGATGACGCTACTGTTGCTCGCGGTGGATTGGGTGTATTTCTCCAAGCGCACTCTTGCGCTTAAATACCTGGCCCCAGGCTTGGTTTTTTTGATCGTATTCCAAGCGTTCACCATTGTTTACACGGGGTATATTGCGTTTACCAATTACGGTCATCAACACACGCTCGATAAAGAAAAAGCCATCAGCTCAATCCTGATGCAGTCCAACTCCAAGCGAGTGGAAGGATCTCCCCAATATCCGATGGCTCTAGTCGTCAAGGGTGACGAGTTAGGTTTCGCCGTTCTGGATGACGGCGTCCTCAAGGTTGGTACTGCCGAAAAGCCACTAGAGAAAGTCAAGGGTGAGGTTGACGGCAAAAAGATTATTTCCGTAGACGGCTGGGAGAAGCTTCCCGCAGATCAGCTTGCTGCTCGCCAAAACGAAATTACTACCATGCGCGTCCCGCTATCCGACGAAGCAGAAAGTGGAACGCTCGGTACGCAAACTGGAACAGTTGCTTTCCAATTCACCGCGACGATGCATTATGACGAGGCGCAAGATGCCTTCGTCAGTACGGAGAACGGGAAAGTGTACAAGGCTGATGACAGCGCGGGATTCTTCCGAAGCGATGACGGAGAAACCCTGGGGGTTGGCTGGCGCGTCAACGTTGGATTCGCGAACTTCGTTGCTGGATTCTCTGACGGACGCTATGCCCAACCATTCCTTAAGGTCCTGATCTGGAACGTTCTCTTCGCCTTCTTCTCGGTTATGACGACGTTCCTCCTGGGCATGATCCTCGCTATTGTGATGAATGACCAGCGGATCAAGGGGCGCAAGATCTACCGCACGATCATGCTCTTGCCCTACGCCTTCCCGTCCTTCATGACGGCATTCCTCTTTGCTGGTTTGCTTAACTCTGAGTACGGTTTCTTTAACCAGCTATTAGGAACTGCGATTCCGTGGCTAACAGATCCAACAATGGCGAAAGTTTCGGTCATTTTGGTGAACCTGTGGATGGGCTTCCCCTACATGTTCTTGATCGTCACGGGTGCTCTGCAAGCGATCCCAGGAGATCTTATTGAGGCAGCGAAGATTGATGGGGCGTCAACCCTGCAGGTGTGGCGCAACGTCACGCTTCCGCAGCTTATGGTGGCGTTGACTCCGCTGTTGATCGCCTCGTTTGCCTTTAACTTCAATAACTTCAATTTGATCTACATGTTGACTCGCGGTGGTCCGTCAATGGCGGATGCCTCCGTGCCGGTAGGCCACACCGATATCTTAATTTCGATGGTTTACAAGATCGCGGGTCTAACTGGTGACGCACTGCCGAACTATGGTCTGGCTGCAGCTATGTCGCTCGTGATCTTCGTGATTGTCGGTGGCGTCTCGCTGTACTCGTTTAAGAAGTCGAACTCGATGGAAGGATTAAGCTAATGACACCCACTCATGTGGCCGAAACGCCCATCGACACGACGCCTGAGGTCGGTAAGGTCGCTCCAGTGGAGAACAAAATGCCGTTCTCACGCTGGTTTAGAGAGCTTGGATTCCGGCATGTGATCGGCGTACTGGCTGTTATATATGCGGCTTTCCCGATCGTCTACATTATTTCGGCAGCACTGAATCCGAATATTACAACGACTTTGCTCGGTGCTAATAAGCTGTTCTCCTCCGTTTCGGGAGAGAACTTCGCGGAACTGTCGGACACAATGTTCTGGATCTGGCTCAAGAATACCCTCATTGTTGGTATCGCAACGGCTGCTGGAACAGTACTGATGGGTGCTGCAGCGGCATACGCGTTCTCGCGCTACCGTTTCCAGGGGCGCAAGGTGACGCTGATGTCGCTTATGGTGATCCAGATGTTCCCGCAGTTGCTGACTTTCGTCGCGGTATTCTTGCTGCTCACCACTTTGGGCGATATTGTTCCGTCGCTGGGCATTGATTCAAAGATTGCCTTGATCTGCGTTTACTGGGGGGGGCGCACTGGGCGCAAACACCTTCCTCATGTACGGTTTCTTCAACTCTATTCCAATGGAGCTGGATGAAGCGGCAAAGATTGACGGGGCAACTCATTCGCAGGTGTACTGGACGATTATTATGCCGCTGGTTCTTCCGATTCTGGCAGTGGTTGGATTGTTGTCCTTCATCTCAGCCTTCAATGATTTCGTCCTTTCCCGAACGATTCTTACCTCGCAGGAAAATTGGACTCTTGCCGTGGGTATGAATATCTGGGTGGGATCAAACGACAAGCATTGGGATTGGTTCGCTGCAGGTTCGATCATTGCGGCCTTGCCAATTCTGTTGCTGTTCTTGCTCCTGCAAAAGTACATCGTTTCTGGTTTGACCGGAGGCGCTGTCAAGGGGTGATTCTGTTGCCCTGCCAGGGTGACGAAACGCTATTGCTATCTGTTTAGGTGCGGTTCGGCTGACCGCCAGGTCAGCCGAACCACATTGTATATAGCGGCATGAGGTAGCCAGTAACAATTCGATTATGTGCAGCAGACGCTCGCCATCGCGACCTGCCTTTTCGTGCTTGAGGTGGCTGCTGCGAGCCGATACGCGAGCATATTCCTACCTGTCAGGGGGCGTTAGGAGATCGCGTGATCTCCTAACGCCCCCTGACACATCTCATCCGAGAACCCTGGTGCGATGTAGCTGATCTACCATCGAAGAAGCCGTTAGCCGCATTAGCCGCAAGATATGAATACCGTACCGACTACAGGTCGGAGGAGTGGCTCACCGACAACGGCAAGCCAACAAACCCATTGCTACCCACAACTAACGCACTGCTACGGCAAGCTACTGACGCTCAGGGCTGAGGTACACGACTCCATAGGGAGGAAGCTGTACCAGCGCAGAATGTGAACGCCCAGCCCACTCCACCTCTTCAGCATCTACCAGGCCCAAATTACCTACGCCAGAACCGCCATATTCAACGGCATCCGTATTCAGTAACTCTTCCCAGCGCCCGCCATGTGGTAGCGCAATACGGTAATCATTGTGGGGGATACCGGAGAAGTTACAGATTGCCACCACTTGATCCGTCTCGTCAGCCGAAGTACGCACATAGGCTAAGACGTTATGGTCAGCGTCATTGACTTCGAGCCATTCGAAACCGTGATTCGTGAAATCGTCAGACCATAGCGCAGGGTGCTCACGGTAAATCTCATTGAGGCGCTTGACGCAGGACATCACGCCGTCGTGGCTCGGATTATCGGTCAACCACCAATCGAGGCTCCGACCAGAATTCCACTCATCTATCTGCGCAAATTCTTGCCCCATGAACAGCAACTGTTTGCCAGGGTGGGACCACTGATAGGCCAATAGCAAGCGAACGCCCGCTAGCTTTTGCCAATGATCGCCAGGCATTTTGGCGTACAGCGAGCCTTTGCCATGCACAACCTCGTCATGCGATAGTGGCAACAGGAACTGTTCAGAGAACGCATAGACTAACGAGAAAGTCAGCTCGCCGTGATGCCATTTACGGTTAACAGGTTTCTCGTGCATATAGTGCAAGGTGTCGTTCATCCAGCCCATATTCCACTTCAGGCCATAACCTAAACCGCCATTTTCCGTCATGCCCGTCACGCCACCCCAGGAGGTAGATTCCTCCGCGATCATCATAATTCCAGGGAAGAGCCGGTACGCGGTGGCATTGGTTTCTTGAATGAAAGATATTGCTTCGAGATTCTCCCGCCCGCCATAGATATTGGGCTGCCACTGCCCCTCATTGCGGGAATAATCCAGGTACAACATCGACGCCACTGCATCGACGCGGATACCATCAATATGGAACTCGCTCAGCCAATACAGGGCATTAGCGACGAGGAAATTGCGCACTTCGCGACGACCAAAGTTAAAGACGTAGGTTCCCCAATCGGGTTGCTCGCCGCGCAGCGGATTGGGATCTTCATATAGTGGCGTGCCATCGAATCTGGCTAGCGCCCACTCATCTTTCGGGAAATGCGCGGGAACCCAATCCATAATGACGCCAATACCGGCCTTATGCAGTTCGTTAATGAGATAACGCAGATCGTCCGGCGCGCCGTAGCGAGCCGTCGGCGAATAGTACGAGGTGATCTGATACCCCCACGATGGGCCAAAAGGATGTTCCGCCAAGGGCATGAACTCAACGTGGGTGAACCCTAAATACTTGATATGCCCGATCAGTTGCTCAGCGGCCGCTCGGTAATCCAGACCGTTACGCCATGAACCGAGATGAACTTCGTAGACGGATACCGGCCCAGAGTGAGGATCGCGAGTGCTGCGCTCTTTCATCCATTCGGCGTCATCCCACTCGAAAGTCGATTCGGTGATAATAGAGGCCGTTGACGGCGGAACTTCGGTCCGGCGCGCCATCGGATCAGCCTTCTGATGCCAGGAGCCATCTGCATACTGGATCTCAAACTTGTAGCGCTGCCCGTCTTTTGCCCCGGGAATAAACAGCTCCCAGATTCCGGAGGTGCCCATTGTGCGCATTGCTGAAGCGATACCGCTCCACGAGTTGAAATCGCCGATAACTCGAACCGCGCGCGCATTGGGCGCCCACACCGCAAAACTTGTGCCAGTTACTGTGCCAAACGGGGAATCGTAGTTGCGCACATGAGCGCCGAGCATATTCCACAGCTCTTCATGGCGGCCTTCGGAGAACAGATAGCGATCGACGTCGCCGACGGTCGGCAAGAAACGGTAGCCATCATCGGAAACAATCTCAAATTCATTGAATACGGCACGCACTTGATAGGACGGAATATCCGCACCAGGGATGACGGCAACCCAAATACCATTCCATTCGTGGCTGGCGGGATATTCGGCATCGGGAGTCACAATCGTCACGGAGTCAGCGAGCTGACGGGAGACGCGCACGGTGACATTCGTACCGTCGCTATGTGGGCCGAGCACATCGTGGGGGGAATGATGCGCGCCGTTGGAAACGGCGTCAAGTACATCATGATTAACAGAGATTGGTACGAGTCCTGCGTTCATCTGACGAGTCCTTATCGTTGACAGCACGGATGCTTGTTAGGTTTATTCTACGCGGATTACTGTTTTTCTTGCCCGATAATTTTGAGGATGCCGCGCACTGGAATATCAATCCAATCGGGGCGGCTGGCGTATTCGTAACTGACCTCGTAGAGCGCTTTATCCAGCACAAGTGCTCTCAGTAGCGGGCGGTAGGTAGATGGAATATCGCCGTATCCGTCAAGGAATGACTGCTGAGCCTGAGCACACCACTGCTCGCTGGCTTCGCCTGAAGCCCCCGCTCGTTGCCGAGTCCCACTGGCATAGTCAAAGGAACGCAGCATACCGGCGACATCGCGCAACGCCAAATCCGGCGCGACCCGCTCAGCTAACGGGCGCAACGGTTCGCCCTCAAAGTCTAAGGCGTACCACTGCTGGCGTTGAGCTGAGTAGATAACCTGGCCGAGATGGTAGTCTCCGTGAATACGCTGTACGGCTGGCCACGGGCTATCCATAGCGGCGTCGAAGATTGCGGTGATAGCCGCGCGATATTGTGCCAGTTCTGGCGCGTCCGTCAGGGCTTGTGTGGCGCGCGTATCCCAGGTAGCGCGGATCGCATCGCGATCTGTTGGGCCGATAGGGCGCGTGGGGAATTCGCGGGCGAGCGCTTCATGCATTGCTCGCGTCATGAGGCCTAAGGTGCGGATATTTTCTCGGGTGTTTTCGTCCATGCCAGTATCGGGGTGATTCGTGAATATCTGCCAGGCGTCTACCGCACCGTCAAGGAACTCTTGAGCGAATAGTGCGTGAGTGCTTTTGTTATCCCAGTGCGCTACTGCTGCTCCAAACTGCCGGACGACGCATCCGCATTGGCTGCGATCCAGCGCGCTTTGTAGCTCGACGTCGGGATTCATGCCGGAGGAGAGCACCCGAAAAACTTTCATAATAATTCCAGCGCAGGCGGATTTCGGTGCGCTCTCAGGTGAGGCAAAACGGAAAATGATCGAGGTATTGGACTGTTCCGAACGCAGTCTTGTGCTGCTGACGATTGGCGTCTGATCGTTATGGAAGACGGTTGACTGGAGCGTCATTGCCGGTAGGTATCCCTCGGTTGTGCCAATAGCACCATCGCTGGCAGTGCAGTGCTCCGGCGGAGCAGCCAGCGTGCCTGTTGGCGCGAACGGGATATGAGTAGCGGGTGCCTCGCTCGTTGCCTGGTATTCGGTGCGTAGTACAGATCCCAGGAGGGCGTATTGGCCATGTGGATCGTCAGTTGCGTCAAAAACGCCAATATCTCCGCGCATAATGCCAATTGGTTCGGCCGTTAATGAGGTTAATGAGCCGGAGCGATCAGTTAATCTCCGAAACGTGAGGGGGACGTTAAATAGCGCATGAGGAGCGCGGATAAGAAACATAGCGCTGGTGCACTGATCGCTTTCCTGACCAAGTCGAAGGGCGTGGGTCAGTGTGATGTCATCGTCGGGCTGGCCAGTGTACCAACGCATCCGAGTCATCCAAGGGCGCACGATAGCGGTCAGTTCAGTTAGTGAGAACTGAGGAAAAATGCTGTCAGAATTCGTCGTCATAACCGGATATTCACCTCATGAATAGATGGTTGCTGGAAAATCGGCATGGGCGGAAAATGCACGGGGAAAGGGTGATCTGCCCAAGGTGAGATACCGCATCGGGCAGAAGGGGAAACGCAATGCGTGAGAGTGCGTAGCGCAAAGCCAGGAAACCTCATCGGATCACCCGATTGCACGGGTGGGGAAGCGATAGCGGCGATACCAGCGATAGCGCAGCCCATGCGATGACTCGTACCGACCGTATCGCGCGGTATAACGGCAAACCTATTGATGGTACTGCCCCCATAGTGAAGGATAGTACCGCACACCGTAGCGAGGGCAGCGTGCACAGTTTCAGAGCAAAGCCAGGCAGCGCGTGCCGGCGTTAACGCCAGGTAACTTCCCGAATTAGAGCGACTGCCCGACAAGCTCCGCATTTACGCACAATCTTCTGACTGTGGCGAAGTGACAGGATCCTCCTCGCCACTGATTTCTCGTCCGGCTGCCGGGCCAGGCTCTGAGGTATCGGGCGCACTCAACTCTAACCAGAAGAAATCGCGAGAGCCGAGCGTCATGGAATACTGCCCGTCGGTGGGGATGGCTGGAAAACCTGCGCCACCAAACACGTCAGTGACATTCCATTCGGCATAGTCGGGAAGAGAAATAACTCCAGCTCGCGCCGTATTGGCCATATTCATCACGCACAGCATGACGCACTCAGTACTTGTTCGGGTAAAGGCGAGAATCGCTTCATTGTTGCAGGATCGCAGCGTGAAATCGCCGTGGCCAAAGACCGGGTAGCGGCGTCGAACCGCGAGAATCCCGCGCATCCAATGCAACAGCGAAGCGGGCTGAGCTAGCTGAGATTCAACATTGACGCCCTGATAGTGGTAAACCAAGGATTGAACCACCGGCAGGTAAAGCTTGCCAGGGTCAGCTAGCGAGAAACCGGCATTGCGATCTGGCGTCCACTGCATAGGGGTGCGCACGGAATCGCGGTCATTGAGCCAGATATTATCGCCCATCCCGATCTCGTCTCCGTAATACAAACACGGTGATCCAGGCAGACTAAGCAGGAGCGCATTAGCCAGCTCAATCTCCGCCCGAGAATTACCAAGAAGCGGGGCTAGCCGCCGCCGAATTCCCACATTAGCTCTCATTCGGGGATCCTCGGCATACCAGCCATACATATTGGCGCGTTCTTCAGTGGAGACCATTTCTAAGGTCAGCTCGTCGTGGTTGCGCAGGAACGTGCCCCACTGCCCACCCGCGGGGATTTGGGGGGTGCGAGTGAGAATATCGCGGATAGCGTCAGCCCGTTGATCGCGCAGTGCATAAAAGATGCGCGGCATGACGGGGAAGTGGAAACACATGTGACATTCGGGCTTTTCTTCACTGCCAAAATATGCGACGACGTCCTCTGGCCATTGGTTCGCCTCAGCGAGGGTGATAGTTCCTGGGAACTCAGCGTCCAACATGGCTCGCAGCTCAGCAATGAATTCGTGGGTTGCGGGGAGGTTTTCGCAGTTCGTCCCCTCATCTTCAAACAGGTAGGGGATCGCGTCGAGCCGGAATCCGTCAATCCCGCGTCGTGCCCAAAACCGTATAACGTCTTTAACCGCTTCGCGTACTTGAGGATTGTTGTAGTTCAGATCGGGCTGATGGGAGAAGAAACGATGCCAAAAATATTGCCGGCGTACCGGATCGAAAGTCCAATTAGAGGCTTCCGTGTCGATAAAAATGATGCGCGCCGCAGCGTAATCCTCATCGGTATCTCGCCACACATAAAAATCTCCGAACGGTCCATCAGGGTGTGCTCGTGAGGATTGAAACCACGGGTGCTGATCGGAGGTATGGTTGATGACGAGATCAATGATGATACGAATGCCGCGAGCATGGGCTTCGTTGATGAGTTCTGAGAAATCTTCCAGCGTGCCATATTCCGGGCTGACGGCCGTGTAGTTAGAAATATCGTATCCGCCGTCGCGCATGGGAGAGGGGTAGAACGGAGGAATCCACAGGCAATCCACGCCGAGCCACTGCAAATAATCCAGGTGTTCGATCAGCCCGCGCAAATCGCCAACTCCGGAACCAGTCGAATCCCCGAAAGCGCGCAACAGCACCTCATAAAATACGGCCGTTCGGAACCACTGTGGATCATCGGATAAGCCGACGGAGGAAGCGGCGCGATCGGCTGAGGAAGTATCGGTGGATCGCGGAGAAAACCCCACGGGACGCGAAGAAGGCTCGGCAGACCGTGGCGAATTCGCCGCAGGTTCTAGAGAGCTTCCCGCGAGCTGCGCAGAGCTCCCCGATTGGCCTGCCTGCGGGGGCGTTGGTGAGGAAAAATCTGGAAAATCGGGCACTTAACGAGCCTTTACCTGTAAGATGTGGGCGACCTGACCATGCGGGTCAAGGCTGACGTATGGGCGGTCATTCCAGTAGAACGTGCTTCCGGAAAGCTCGTCGTAAACCTCAATTGCAGCCGAACCATCCCAGGTTGGCTGCGTACCAAAGATACGTAAATCCAGCTCCAAAGTGGCACTGTGCTGTTCGTATGGGTTGAGATTAATGACGATAAGCATCTGATCGACGCTGGAATCGGCTGACTCTTCCGGATGGGAAACCTTAGCGAAGGCGAGGATATTCTCGTTGTTCGTCGGAATGATGTGGACGTTGCGCAGGCGGCGCAGGGCAATATGGCGTGAGCGAATATCGTTGAGTTTGCCGAGCAAAGCAGAGATTCCGTAGCCATCTCCGGCCGCGTAGTCGCGGTTCTTGTACTGGTACTTTTCGTTGTCGATCTGCTCTTCTGCACCAGGGCGGGCGACATTTTCTACCAGTTCATACCCGTTATAGATTCCCCAGGTGGGTGAGCCAGTGGCGGCAAGAATAGCGCGAATTGCGAAAGCAGGAATACCGCCATGCTGCAGATATGGGGTGAGAATATCGTGGGTCGTCGGCCAGAACGCGGGGCGAATCCGTGAGGCGGAATCCCAGGCGAGTTCGTGGAGATATTCTTCTAGTTCGCTCTTGGTGTTGCGCCAGGCGAAGTAATTGTATGACTGGTGGAATCCCACGGCGCCGAGCGTTTGAAGCATCGGCGGTTTCGTGAATGCTTCTGCCAGGAAAATAACCTGTGGGTGTTCCCGACGGAAATGTGCCAGCAGCCGCTGCCAGAAAGACACCGGCTTGGTATGGGGATTATCCACTCGGAAGATCGTCACACCGTGAGCGACCCACAGCTCCAAAATCCGTACAATCTCCTGGTAGATCCCCTCCGGATCGTTGTCGAAGTTCAAGGGGTAAATATCTTGATACTTCTTGGGCGGATTCTCCGCGTAGGCGATAGTGCCGTCAGCTCGGGTGGTGAACCACTGCGGATGTTCGGTGAGCCAGGGATGGTCGGGGGAGCATTGCAAGGCAACATCAATGGCGACCTCCATGCCCAGTTCGCGAGCGCGGGCGACGAAAGCGTCGAAATCCTCGAAAGTGCCTAAATCGGGGTGGATGGCGTCGTGACCACCAGCAGCCGATCCGATAGCGTAAGGCGATCCAGGATCCTCGGGGAGGGAATCGAGGGTGTTATTGCGTCCTTTTTTATTCGTTGATCCGATGGGATGGATCGGGGTGAGATAGATGACGTCAAAGCCCATCGCGGCAATGCGGTCGAGATCTTTGGCGGCAGTACGCAAGGTGCCGGAAACCCATTTCTTGGTTTCTGGATCGAGATAGGAGCCAACTGATCGGGGGAATATCTCGTACCATGAGCCAACTAATGCCCGTTCCCGATCAACATTGATCCGATAGCGAGCTGATTCCGTCACGGCATCGCGCAGCGGATAGGTGCGCAAAGCCTGATGAACTGCTTCAGAATTCGCGGCTGCAAAGCGGATATTCGCGCCGATCCGACGCTTTGAAAGCATAGCAATTGTTTCGCTGAGGATAGCTCGCTCTTCGCTACCTTCTGGCATCTGCTCCAGGGCACGACCTAAAACACGCTCGCCTTCTAAAAAGACGAGATCGGTATCAATGCCAGCTTCTAATTTGATGCGGGCGTCGTGGAACCAGGTAGCAATCGGATCAGACCAGGCACGCACAAAGAACTCCCATTGACCGGGATAGTTGGGGGTGAGCCAGCCGCGATAGATATTCAGGCCGGGATGTGTGTCTGCCATAGGCGCTTCAGCAACTTCTGTGCCATCGGGATCAACGAGGACGGCAGCAGCCCCAAACTGATCGTGCCCTTCGCGGAATACGGTCGCAGTAACTGGGAATGACTCATGTTCGGTAGCTTTGGCTGGCCATGCTCCGCTTTGGATGACGGGTTGGACGTCAACGATGGGGATACGCCCAATGGGTGCATACGGAGCCGGGCGTGGATCGGGGGTACGTTCGATATATTCCGAGGTGCGTGCGATGGCTGCTGGAGCAGAAGCGGCTTCTTCTGAGCTGCCGAGTGCAGTTTGCGCGGTGAGCTCTTCTGCGCGTGCCGGATCAGAAATTGGTGAGGTATCCAAATCGGTGATCTGCTCAGCTTTATCTGAGGGAGTAGTTGCACTGCTTGAGGTGGTGCGGGATACCTCAGTGGCAGCATCGGTGCCCTGTTCAGCGCTTTGCGAAAGGCGTGCGGCTGCAGCCGTGGCACGACCTTGAGAAGCGGATTTCGCAGTCGTTTTGGTTGCGGGCTTCTTCGTTTTCGTCGTGGTTGCTTCAGCAGAAGCAGACGAGGCTGCGCGCGTGCGGCTGGCAGTTTTCTTCGGAGCGCTTGCAGTTGACGTAGATGTTTTGCGTGCGCGCTTTTTCGGGGCGGTTGCCGGTTGTTCCGTCGGGGAAGAATCCACAGACGGTGATACGGACCCAGATGCCGCAGGGCTTATGGACTGTGCTGCCGCAGCAGAGCGGGACGATGCGGACGATGAAGAAGAAGCCTTGGTACTCACAGTAATTATCCTAGTGGATCGGGCAGGATGTGTCTGGAGGGAGCGCACAATGGGATGTCAGAACGGAAAGCCAAAGCGATGTTGCGAGAAAGCGCTGCAGACATAGAGAAAGTAACTGGCAGGATACACATATACATTGAGGTGGGGCACCTGGAAGAGCCCCACCTCAATGTATATGCAGATTTATGCGTCTTGCTCGATGTTTACTTGCTAGTTAGTGGCTAGCCTTCGATTGGGTGCGGTTCAATCTTCCACACCTCGTTGGCGTAGTCGCGAATAGTGCGGTCGGAGGAGAACCGTCCAGATAAGACGATGTTCTTCCAACACATCGCAGCCCAGTGGCGGCGACCAGCAAAATAATCGCGGGCCATCCGGTCACGGCATTCGCGGTATGAAGCAAAATCCCCGAGCACATAGTATTGATCGGCGCCACCCCAATTGTGCGGATCCATTAAGGAGGCGTGGAGATCATGGAATGATCCAGTTCCGTTGTCATCTAATGTGCCGTCAACTAATGCGTCAAGCACGCGCTGTAAACCAGGAGTTTGATCTGCAGTTCGCCGCGGATCGTAGGTGCGGCGCAATTCGGGGAGCTCATCTTCGGTAGCGCCGAAAATGTAGGCATTATCCATGCCGACGCTATCGACGATCTCGACGTTTGCTCCGTCCATCGTGCCCAATGTGAGCGCTCCGTTCATCATGAACTTCATATTTGATGTGCCGGAGGCCTCTTTACCAGCAGTGGAGATCTGCTCGGAGATATCGGCCGCTGGAATGATGTGCTCAGCCGGAGAAACATTGTAATTCTCCACGAATACGACGCTCAGTCGCCCAGCCACATCTGGGTCATTATTCACCAGATCACCGATGGTGTTGATGAGTTTGATGATCGCCTTTGCTCGGGTATATCCCGGAGCGGCTTTCGCGCCAAAAATAAATACTCGCGGCGGAACATCCAGATGTGGATCGTCTTTAATGCGGAAATACAAATCCAGGATATAGAAAGCGTTGAGTAATTGACGCTTGTATTCGTGCAGACGCTTAATCTGAACATCAAAAATTGCCTCTGGATTGATCTCGATGCCTTGACGATCCCTAATCCATGCCGCAAAATCAGCCTTATTTGCCGCTTTAATGCTGTTCAATTCATCGAGGACAACAGGATCATTGCCGAAATGCTCCAGTGCGGCAAGCTCATCCAGGTTGCGCACCCACGAATCAGATCCGATGAGTTTCGTCAGCAGCGCTGATAGGCGCGGATTACACTGATCCAACCAACGCCGCGGGGTTACGCCATTGGTCTTGTTGTTGAATTTCTCCGGCCAAATATCATGCCAATCATGCAATGTCTCTGCTTTGATGATCTCCGTATGGAGGGCGGCAACACCGTTAATAGAGAAGGAGGCGTAGCAGGCGATCCACGCCATGTGAACCCGATTCCCGCTGATCGGTGCCATATAGTCGATCTTGCCCTGATCGAATCCGGCCTCGGCGAGTTCTTCACGGAAACGACGGTCAATCTCTCGCACGATCTCAAGAATCCGCGGGAACAACCGCTCGAAGATCGAGATCTCCCAGGTCTCCAGCGCCTCAGCTAATACGGTGTGGTTCGTGTACGCAAAGGTACGCGAAACAATCGACCATGCTTCATCCCAGCTCATCTCGTGCTCGTCAAGCAAAATACGCATCAACTCAGGGATAGCCAAGACGGGGTGGGTATCGTTGAGCTGGATCGAGTTGAACTCGGCAAAGCGCGTCAGATCACCCCGCTGAGCTAGCTCATTCGCAACGATCTGCTGCAAGGAGGCCGAGCAGAAGAAGTACTGCTGACGCACCCGCAAGATCTTGCCCTCAAAAGATGAGTCATTGGGGTACAAGACACGGGAAATATCGTGGACGCGCTCGCGCTCAACGATTGCGCCAGTGAAGTTTTGGGAGTTGAAAGCGGAGTAGTCGAACTCTTCCATTGGTTCGGCTTTCCACAGCCGCAAAGTCCCAACATTATGGGTGCCATAGCCGGTGATCGGCATGTCATAGGGAATGGCACGGACGGTGAGGTCGTTGTATCGAATGAGCACTTCTTGCTCTTCCCGACGAATAATGAAGGGGTAGACGTCCTCCATCCACGGATCGGGCTTTTCCCCTTGGAATCCGTTGTCAAAGAACTGCTTAAACAGTCCGTAGCGATACAAAATGCCGTAGCCGCGCACCGGATAATTCTGAGTGGCACACGAATCCAAGAAGCAGGCGGCCAAGCGCCCCAAACCGCCGTTACCGAGGGCGGCGTCTGGTTCTGCTTCGAGAACGTCTGAGAGATTCTGCCCAAACGCTGCCAGTTCTGCACGGCTTTCGTCGATCAGACCAAGATTCGTCAGGTTATTGAGCAGCGCCCGCCCCATCAGGAACTCAGCCGAGAAGTAATGCTGCATTCGGGTGGCGTTATAGGTTTCTTCCGTCTTTTGCCACGCATCGGCCAGTTGGCCGACGACGGCAGCAGAGGTCGCTTGCCAGTATTCGGTAATAGTGGCGTTCAGCGCGTTGCGTCCAGAAACAGAACGCACATACGGCGCGATCGAATAGGTGTTGACGGTGTTAGTCATGAGTTCCCTTTACCTACATTCTCTGGGCAGTGATACTGACAGGCACCCGTAGCGACTACCTGCCAGTGGGCACAACCCGATGTGTACAGTGCATAGGATAGTCCAGGGGAAAAAATTGAGTTAACCGAGATCGCTCTCCTGCAAGGATTTCCGATTCGCGATTAGTATTTCATCCCTAAGACTTCGTGTACTGCGTCAAGCGTGAGCTGTGCTTGTTCGCGTGCTCGCGTGATTCCGCGTTGCAAGATCTGCTGTAGATACGCCGGATCTGCAATAAGTTCAGCGCGGCGTGCGCGTAGCGGGGCGAGATGTTCGTTGATTGCTTCAGTGACGACGTTCTTCAACATGCCGCCACCACCGTCGCCAATCTCTGCTGCGATAGTGTTTGGATCCCCTCCGCTTGCCAAGGCAGCTAACAACAGCAGATTCGACACTTCCGGGCGGTTGACCGGATCGTATGTAATATGCCGATCAGAATCCGTTACAGCTTTCTTGATCCGCTTGGCTGTCTCGTCGGCGCTCATTCCTAATTCAATGGTGTTGCCCTTAGATTTGGACATCTTCGTGCCATCCAAACCGAGCACGTTCTCTGCTTCGGAGAGCAGACCTTGCGGGCGAGGGAAGATGCGCGGGGTATCGGGCCGACCATAGCGGGCTTCAAAACGATCAGCGATGACGCGCGCCTGTTCCAGGTGGGGGAGCTGATCTTTGCCGACGGGAACTAAGTTCGCTTGGCAGAACAGAATATCGGCAGCCTGATGGACGGGATAAGTCAACAGTAAACCAGACATCGGGCGACCATTGGTCGCATCTAATTCTGCTTTAACCGTTGGATTTCTCCGCAGTTCAGCGTCAGAAACCAGGGATAAGAACGGTAACATCAGCTCATTGAGCTCGGGCACATGCGAGTGGGCAAAAATCGTCGTTGCCTCAGGATCCATACCGATAGCGAGATAATCGGTAAGGAAAGAATAAACGCGTTCGCGCAGTGGTCCGGTTTCGTCACGATCCGTGATGACTTGATAGTCAGCAATGAGCAGCCAGGTATCCACTCCACGGCGTTGAATATCCACCCAATTGCGTAAAGTCGCAAAATAGTGACCGATATGCAGATGGCCGGTAGGGCGGGCGCCGGTTAAGACGCGAAATTGGCTCGGATCGTCGTCGATAGCAGCATTGAGTTTCGCGCTTATAGCACGAGCCCGCTCCAAAGAGGCATCGGAGGTGGAATCTGCTAATGCTGCTGCGCTGGCATGTGTATCGCTCATAGCTCTATGGTACGAGCTGAATGAGAGAGGGAAAAATCTGCTAGCTGGGGTTAGCGAAGAATAATGTCACAGATAGCGCGGGCACTCGGGTCATCGCACCCGGAGCATACGTGTAGATTGTTGAGCGCGGATGCTCCCAGGTAGAACACCAGTCCAGGCGCAGTGGAGTTCCACGCCCATTAGGAAGGCGAACCGTATGCGGGTGGATATTGCCATTGAAAATGATTAACGCATCGGCATCCTGCCCGCCGCCAGATCGCAGGACTTGGACGAGCCGAGTATTCGGATCAAACCAGAGATAATCGGGCATCAGTTCGCCGGTATCATCGAGCCAGGCAATATCCATGATGGTGTCTTGACCACGGGCGGATCCGGTGTAGAACGAAGTGGGGCGCAGGACGCGGTGATCGCGGCGCAATCGCAACAAATACGAAACCGTGTCGTGCATATTGCGTTGATCGTCAGTGAGGTCCCAATCAATCCACGAGATTTCCGTGTTCTGAGAGTAGGCATTGTTGTTGCCGAACTGGGTCTTCATTATCTCGTCGCCGGCAGCAATAAAGGGTGTTCCGGCGGAGAGAATCAGGGAAGCGAAAAGGTTGCGCATGGTGGTGCGGCGTGCGGCGAGGATATGTGGATCTGTCGTCGGACCTTCGGTGCCATGGTTCCACGAGCAGTTGTTATCTGTGCCGTCGCGGTTATCTTCGCGGTTTGCCTCGTTGTGTTTGTGGTTAAACGAGGTCAGGTCGTACATGGTGAAACCGTCGTGGGCGGTAATGAAGTTAATGGAGGCGTGAATACCGCGCCCGCCAGGGATACGCCCATGAGAGAACATATCTGCTGATCCGGCTACCCGCGTGGCGACGTCGCGCTGATCGCCACCGATCCCGCCGTGATGAATCGATGCGGGTTCCGTCAACCAGAAAGAGCGCATAGTATCGCGGAAACGATCATTCCAATCGGCTGTTGGAGCGGGGAATTGCCCGGTGCGCCAGCCGCCATGACCAATATCCCACGGTTCGTTAATGAGCTTGACGGTGGAGAGGATCGGATCGGTTGCCATCGCAACATACAAGGGATGTTGATGGTTGAAGGAATCGCCTTCGCGCGCCAGGGTGACGGCAAGATCGAAACGGAAACCGTCCACCCCGATATGTTCCGCCCAATAACGCAAGGAATCTAAGGTCATTTGCATGACGGGTAAACGTCGGAAATCCAGGGAATTCCCACAGCCGGTGGTATCGACGAGAGAGCCGGGACGCGAGGAATTGTGCCGGTAGTACATTGAATTATCTAGACCGCGCCAGCAGACGGTAGGCCCGTCAGAGCCGGCCTCGCAGGTGTGGTTATAGACCACATCCAAAATCACCTCAATGCCCGCGTCATGAAGTAGACTCACCATCCCTTTCACTTCATCAAGGACGGCTTGCGGGCCAGCGGCGCGGTTGGCAGCCATCGCATAGGACGGTTCTGGGGCAAAGTAGCTCAATGTGGAGTACCCCCAGTAGTTTTCCATGCCTTTACGGGTGAGGAACGGCTCGGTCATTTTGGCGTGGATGGGGAGTAATTCGATAGCGGTGATCCCTAGACCGGTGAGGTAGTTAATCGTTACCGGATGAGCTAAGCCAGCGTATGTTCCCCGCAGATCCTCTGGGATACCGGGCAGTGTTTTCGTTAACCCGACGACGTGGGCCTCATAGATGACGGTGTGATTCCACGGTATGCGAGGGCGGTTATCGACCGCTGGAGCGTCATCCACGATGACACCTAATGCGGTGACGTCTCGCGAGTCGCGCTGATCGGGGAGGAACGCCGGATCGGGGTGCAGTTCATCGTCAACACAGTGCGAATACAGTGCCGGATGTAAAGTGGGCTGCTGAATAATCGCACGCGCGTAGGGATCAAGAAGGAGCTTGGCAGGATTATGCCGCAATCCTGCGTCTGGATCCCACGGGCCATGAACCCGAAAACCATAGGCCTGCCCAGCGCGAATTCCGGGAACATGCCCGGCCCACACGCCATTTGCGCCGTGACGTAACCGGAATCGACGTTCGCTGCTGCGCCCGCCGTAAGTATCAATAAAGCAGACGTCAACGGCGGTAGCATGGCTGGCAAACACTGCGACATCAACGCCAGATCCGCGAATGTGTGCCCCTAACGCGGGGGTATTTGCTAGCGGGAGGCATGGTTCGGCTTCCCGTGCGGTGTATCGGGCCACAGGCCGTGTGGAAAACGTAGATGTCACGCCCTCTATTGTGGCAGGTTATCACTCAAAAATGCGGTTATTCTCGCCACGTGTAACGAAGGGGAATGAGGATAGTGGGTATTGTGTAGAGGCAGGAGGGGAATACCGGATGTATGCACAGTTGCTTTTGGCGCGGTCAACCGTGCAGCGTCATGCCTGTGGGCGCGCGGATATGGCGGAGTTATTGGCAGATCCGAAGCTGCAACTGGCGTTATTATCTGGGCAAACATTGGCGGCGCGCGCTGGGAAACTGGCCTGGTTTTCTCGGAGTGAATTAACTGAGCTATTGGGGCGGCAGATCACTGCCCACGAGCTGCTCTATTTAGGGATGGACGAGGCAGGCCGACGCTTTGCCGCAGTGGATATTGCCGAGAGCGAATGTGCTGTTGCGGGTTTTCGTCATCATGAGGTGAATGCCTCGCAGATTCGCTACGAAAAGTTAACAGAATTGGGCCTGACGATGGACGCCGCAGATAGCGGGTGTGCCACAACGGCGTTAGCCTTGGCACAATGGCATCGTTCCAGTCGCTATTGCCCACTTTGCGGTCAGCCCAGCTCGGCGATAATGGGCGGTTGGGAACAGCGCTGCGCTAACGGTCATACCTTATTCCCGCGCACTGATCCGGCTGTCATCATGGCAATTCGTGATTCCCATGATCGGCTACTGATTGGCCGCAACCGCTCATGGCCAGAAGGGAAATTCTCCACCTTAGCGGGGTTTGTCGAGGCTGGGGAAACCTTAGAGGCGGCTGTTCGTCGTGAGGTCTTTGAAGAGGTCGGCATCGAGGTCGGCGACGTTGAATACTTTGGTTCGCAACCTTGGCCATTTCCACGTTCACTTATGTTAGGGTTTCGCGGTTGGACGCGAGATCTGCACCCGCAGGTTTATCCTGACGGGGAGGAGATCCTGGAGGCGCGTTTCGTCACTCGCGAAGAACTGCGGGCCATGATTGTGGCCAATCCGCGCCACGCCCCAGGGAAATCCTCGGTTGCCAGGGCTTTGATTGAGGATTGGCTGGGTGAGCAGATCGTCAGCGGATTATCGGAGGAACGCCAGGAGGGCAACAGCGGTGAACCGATCCATACGTGACGACTTGGATGAAAACCAGCGAGAGGTTGTCGAACACATCGCCGGGCCGATGGCAGTGCTGGCAGGGGCCGGAACGGGAAAGACGCGCGCGATTACTCACCGTATTGCCCATGCCGTCCTCACCGGGCAACAACATCCGCATAATATTATGGCTCTGACCTTCACCCACCGAGCTGCCGGAGAGATGCGCTCGCGGTTGCGGGATTTAGGGGTTGGCCAGGTGGCAGCACGGACCTTCCATTCTGCTGCTCTGCGGCAGTTGCAATATTTCTGGCCGAATGCCGTCGGTGGCTATGTGCCGGAGATACGCGAGTCAAAGTTCCCAATGGTTTCCCAGGCAGCCGCCGATCTGGCTATGGATACTGACGCCGTTTTGGTCCGAGATTTAGCAGCCGAGATTGAGTGGGCAAAGGTATCGCTTATTGCTCCAGAAGAATATGCTGCGCGTGCTCGCGAGGAAAACCGCCCAGAAGTTGGTGGATACTCTTATACCCAAATTGCTGATCTCATGGAACGCTATGAGGACGTCAAAAGCGAACGTGCGGTTATCGATTTTGATGACATATTACTCGTCATGATTGGAATTATGCGGGATCGACCAGATATTGCGGCGCAGATTCGCGCGCAGTACCGGCATTTTGTGGTGGATGAATATCAAGATGTTTCGCCGGTCCAGCATCGGTTGTTGAAGTTGTGGCTGGGGGCTTCTCAGGATATTTGTGTGGTTGGGGACGTCTGCCAAACCATTTATTCTTTTGCAGGGGCGAAAGCTGATTATTTGGAGGGGTTCACCCGTGAATTTCCGCGGGCACGGACGGTGAAGCTGTCACGAGACTATCGCTCAACGCCACAGATTGTTCAGTTAGCTAATAGCGTCATTGCGGAAAATAATTCGGCTGCGGCAGTGCGGTTAACATCGCAATTGCCAGCCGGTGTGCCGGTGAGTTATCACTGTTATCCCGACGATGCGGCGGAGGCGCGTGAGATTGCGCAGAGGATACGGGTGGCGCATGAAGCAGGCACTCCGTTATCCGATGTGGCTATTTTGTATCGCACAAACGCCCAGTCTCAGGAGTATGCTCATGCTCTGGCGCAGGCGGGAATCTCCTACACTGTTAAGGATACGACGCGGTTTTTTGATCGATCTGAAGTGAAAGCGGCGATGGTGGCTTTGCGAGCCACCGCCCGTGGGGAATATAGCGGGACGCTACCTGAATGTGTTTCCGGGATTTTGTATTCATTGGGATGGCGCCCGCAACCACCTCAGGAATATGGTGCGGCTCGGGAACGTTGGGACGCGCTAGAAGCGCTCAGCAGATTGGCGGAGTCACTGTGGGCACAGCGTCGGGCAAGTGTTGCCCAATTCGTTGCCGAACTGGAAGAACGCGCTCAGATGGGCAATCATCCGCAAACTGACGCGGTGACTTTGGCGTCCTTACATGCGGCGAAAGGCCTGGAGTGGGCGGTGGTGTATCTCGGAGGGATGAGTGACGGGCTCATGCCGATTTCGTTGGCCGATACGGCACAGGCGATAGCCGAAGAACGGCGTCTGTTATACGTCGGGATTACTCGTGCGCGCCAGGAACTCCATATCTCTTATGCGCGGAGCAATCCGGGGCGTGCTGATCGGAGCGTATCGCCATTTCTGGCTGAGCATTGGCCGCACCCGCAGGCCCGTTCTACCCAGGCGCGTCAACGAGCGCAAACTGAGGCAGCGCTGTGGGCGGCAAGTCATCCGAATGATGTAGAACTGTTTACTCAGCTATACCAGTGGCGTCAGGTACGGGCAGTAGAATTGGCTAAGCCAGAACATACAGTGCTGACGGAAGTCACCTTGCGAGATTTGGCGGCACGAAAGCCAGCAAATCTTGTTGAGTTAGGGCAGATTAAGGGGATTGGCTCGTTGAAGTTAGCCCAATTCGGTGTGGAGATATTGGCCGTTATTGCCGATTATCAGGGGTCGTAACCTCAGCGGGGCCAAGTATGTTGTGGCATCCGCAGCGCGGATGTGTAGTGACGATATGAGCTTCCGGAGGGTCAGGTGGCGGTGGGACTCGCCAACTGTATTCCACGCGATGCCCGTCAAGGGCGCTGAGAATATCGCGTACTGCCAGGGCAGTGGCAAGCATTGCGGCGGCGGGATCGGGTAGCAGTGGAGCGGCAGCGCAGGCTTGTTGGCATAGTATTCCCCAACGTTCATCAGATTCGTAGCGGTGGAGGGCAAGGCAGGTGCCACAGGCAGTTTCGTGGGCAATGCTCAGCGGGCCGGCATATACGTCAATCTCGTCAACCCAGGCATGGTAGACCATTTTTCCGGCGGCGAGATAACGCCCAGCCCGTACCGGATCGGTGGTATAGCTGCCGGTGAGCACAACTAGCTGCGGTTCGTGTGTGGTAGCTAAACAAATATGAGGATTCTCTTGACGTAGGAGCGTGCGTAGAGTGGTTGACCGTGCCGTGCCGAGCCCGATATGGCGCATGAGGGGATGATCGCGGGTGCTGACGGCATTGTGATCGCTCGTCGTTACGATTCCAATACCATTGCGAACAAGCCCGAGGGCGATACCTGCTCCAAGATAGTCCAGGTGCGGAATATGCACATGGGAGTGTTCGCGGTGTTGGGGATAGACGCCGAAGATTCGACGCCAGGCGTGAGGATCACAACTGTAACGTTCGGTGGTATCAAGAACTCCAGCGCGTGTGAGCGCTTCGAGGAGCTGAGTGAGGCGCTCGCGAGGGATATGCCTGGCGTCGGCACGGGCGCGCAGTTCCACGTCAGTTTGTGGTCGGCTTAGGGAATCGACGAGGTCAAGTTCGGCAGGGGATAAGCCGGTAAGATCTACCGCGATGCGCGGGTCAATGCCGATTTGTGCGCGGTGGGTGCCGGTCCAGAACACTCCGGTTGTTAGGTGCATGAAATCCTCATTTGCTCGTTCGTGTTTGGCTTTTGAGGGTAGCGAGATGTGCTACGCGCTAAAGGCGTTATGCACGGGTGTGAATCGAGGGGTACACGTATGTCGAAATATGCTAGGGGATCTGCTGTGGGAATGTGCGTTCGCGGGTGCGAGTGCCCAGTGCTAATGGGTGATTTCGGTTTAATAAGGCGCTCAGAGGGGGGAGGAAAAGGGAAGGAAAAAGAAAAGGAATAAAGAGAGAAGATTCGGCTACGATGGCGAGTTCTCACGCCGGTTTCCCGCGCCACAAACGAGCAGGTCTGCCAAACGGGTCGTTTGCGCAATACGCCTCACGAGTCGCTGTGATGACCCATGAGGTGTATGCGACGAAAAAAAACACCGGCACAGCGGCAGGCACAGCCCTGCACCTACGCGCGGGGTTTAGCTCTGTTCAGGTGGCAGGTCGCGATCATCCCCGTCTGCATGAGGCTCACCAAATTTTGGCTCATGGGGAACGTCGTTCGTCTGCTCGCTATTCTCAGCAAAAAGCTGGGCAAGGAAAGAATCCAACTCAGCGGAAATATCACTTTGCGAGGAATCAGCATCGCTGGCAAAAAACTCGGCGGGATTTTCTAAAGCGTTGGCAGTGGGCAACAGATCTGGGTGCGACCAGAGCCGGTCACGTTCCTCAGCGCCCTGTTCGCGGGTGGCTTGCTGCCAGAACGTCGCGGCTTCGCGCAGCCGTTGCGGGTTTAGCTCAATACCGAGTTGCGCTTCCCATACGTGCTTGGCTGGATTATTCGTGGCATAGCGTCGGCTAAACATCTCTCGCAGAGCAACAGCGTTCGGTAAATGCGGAGCAACTGCCTGTGCGGAGATCTCTTCAACCCAGCCGACGACCAGAGCGAGGAGCAGTTCGAGACGTTCGACGGTATCAACCTGATCGGGATTGAGTTCCAGGGTAAAGATATTGGACATGTCAAAATCCGGCATTGCCAATGGCTGGGACATATCTATCTCGCCCATATCGCGTATGTGCTCGCTAATCGCTTCGAAATTCACTTCGAAACCGGAGGCAATTTCTGCGATCGTATCCAAGATACGGGGACGCAGCCACGGAACCCCGGCAAACAGGCGGGTGGCAGCACATTCACGAACTGCCACATACAACATGGCTTCGTCAGCACCGACGGAAAGATTCTCGGAGAATTCCGCGATATTTGCGGGCACTAAGACGGGATCGCTGCTCGACATCAACGGGACCCCAGTATCCGTTGAGCCAAAGGAAGAAGCCGCCAGTTCGGCGATCGACTCGCCGTATTGCACGCCCAATACTTGGAAAATTGTGGCGGCGATAAAGGATCCTGGATTGCCTAGGGCATTGCGCAGTGCTTCCGGTAATGCTTCGGCTTGTTTGTTCATCATCTCAGCGAAGGCGCGCCCGACGTTGCGCCCGACGGGGTCAAGGAGCTGTTGGATCGTCTCGAAAGAGTGGTTAATCATTTCCGGGCGCGAGTACGCCGCGCCAGTTCCTGATGGGGGATCAAAAATAGTGGAGACATCTAACCACAGGGAGGCTGTGCGCAGTGCCGTCTGGGCTTTTTCTGCGGAGGCTGCGTCAAGCTGATCGACGCGACCAGAACGAGCTAACATGCTGTGAGCCACATTGCGGCAGGCCGCCCAATCTATCTGGTTTTCCTCCGTAGAATTCATCATCCGTTGCAGTTGCTGGGCAAAGGCGGAGAGGTGGGCAGGAGAAAACATCTGCCCAAAATCTGGCGGTAACGGGAAAGCGGAGCCACCGAATTGTTCAATGATCTCGGCTGAGTCTTCCCCGAAGATCTCGCGCAGCATATTCTTCCAGATCTCATTCGGATCCTGGGAATGAGAATCGTGTGAATCGTTATGATCGTTGGGAGTGTTCGTCATGGTGTCCTCTCCTGGGTACGTAAGTAGCGTAATGTTCCGTCTCGGCAAACTCAATGTCTGCCGGTGCGCCGGGCGCGTAAAAATTCGTGCTTTGCGAGATGCCACCTGGCGTAGTGGCTGGATGCGGTATATAACGAGGAGAGGAAACTGCGGGATACGGCAGGCAAGCGCCGCATGTGCAACGAGATACTTTTCAAGCCTCGATACGTCTGATGCTCGCAGGTATTCCGCCGATACAACCGTATTTATGTGATACGGCATAGAAGAGAATGCGATACGCACAGAGAACAGAGAGGGGCGCAATGCGCAGCTTTAGCGGAGAAGGGCCACGATCGCATGAACGCTTGGTTCGCGGTAAGCCGCCGCGCCTGTTGATTGCCGGTGGGTTGTTTGCGGTGACGTTACTGTGTGCTGCCGCCATGCCCACGTCGTTTCTGATTGAGAGTCCTGGTCCAGTATTGGACGTCTCTGGTCAGGTGGAGAATAAGCCGGTAGTTCAGGTCTCGCAGGTTTCCACATATCCGTCGGATACGAACTTTTATATGACTACTGTGTCTTCCGTCGGGAATCCTGATGTGGGCGCTCCCGGTTTGGCGGTGCTTGGCGCATTGCTTAGCCGCGATGAAGAGGTGATGCCGGTGCGTATGGTCTATTCTGCCGAAGTGAATAATGCGGCGGTGCAGACGTATAACACGGCGCTTATGGATTCCTCGCAGGATATTGCCGGGGCAGTGGCTTTCCAAAAGGCCGGTATGGATGTGTCGATGACGCTCACTGTGGCGGGGGTGCCGCAGGATTCTCCGGCTGCGGGGAAGCTACAAGAAGGCGATGTTGTGCAAGCCATTTCAGCTCCTGATGTGCCGAGCTCCTCGGCAGCAAGTGCCGCCCAATCTCATACGGCAGGGGCATCGGATTCTGGCTCGACCGCTGGAGCTCATGAGCAAGGGGAGAGCGCGCAGAGTGCAACGAGTTCGGATAAGAGCACGGCGGTGGCGGGGAACGCCCAGGGGCAGACGGCGAAAAGTGATGCGCACTCCCAGTTAGGGCAGGCAGCCATGCCGCGTCCGACGCGCGGTGCGGATGGTTTCTATCCAGCAAAGACGTTTATGGACTTATCTGCTGTGCTCGACACGGTTAATCCGGGAACGGATGTTATTGTGCGGGCGGTCCGTCAGGGAAAAGTTTTTGAAACGACGATAACGACGCGCCCTTATCAGCCAGATACGACGGGCTGGACGCATCCTGGCTCAATGTTGGGTGTTTTTATGACTGTCAGCGACGTTAAGCTGCCAGGCAAAGTGGATTACATTATGGAGGGAATTGGCGGCCCGTCGGCTGGCACGATGTTCACGATGGCAATTCTTGATGAGATCACCCCTGGCTCTCTCGGTGGGGATCATCAGATAGCTGGAACGGGAGCCATCTCGTGGGATGGCGATGTGGAGGAGATTGGCGGGATTCGCCATAAAATTCTCGGCGCGCGCAATGCCGGAGCGACGGATTTCCTTGCCCCCGCAGCTAACTGTGCACAGACGATTGGGTATGAGCCAGAGGGGCTGAATATCTGGGCTATCCGCACTATTGACGATGCAGTTACTGCAGCCAAGGCAATCGCGAGCGGGCATACCGATCAGCTAACCCCGTGCAGTGCCGTCGCAGGCAATCAGGGTTAAGCGCTCGCAGGCGATTCCGGTAAATGCCTGCGAGTTAGGTGCTTTCGCGTAGCTGCGTACTAGGGCAGGCTGGATGGCTGGCGAGGGGCAGATTAGGCAGATTAGCGGAGAACTCGAATTTAGGTGACAGCGGTTTTAGGCCGGACGGGTTAGCGTAGGCCGGACGGGTTAGCGTAGGCCGGACGGGTTAGGTTAGACCGACGGGTTAGGTTAGGCCGACGGGTTAGGCATAAAACCGTATTGCAGCAGTTCGACGAGGGCTGGCGCCAACGCAGGGCCGGATAAGACGTTCTTATCGTCATCGAATTTGCGCATCCGTGCCACGGACCAGCTCGTCCCTTCGCGCACGATTCCCGCCGCGATCCGCACCTCCATGCGATGTGGATGTTGGGCGACAAAAGCGGCTGCTTCCTCGGGATCCTGTGGAATATCGTGGTCGTATTCTGGTGGCAAGAAGAGCTGTTCGAGGCAGATAGCGGCTCCGGCAACTTCTTCTGGCCATTCAATTGTTGGGAGTAGTTCGGCGATGTCAACGCCAAGGGGGAGCTGATCTTGTTCGATGGCTAAGAATGTGTGGGCATCGTCTGCGAGGTTGGCTAAGGCTGCTGAATCGATGTGATCGCGCAGGTCAGGGGTGTGCTGGAGGGCTTCGTGAGCGTTGACGAGCGCATAAAGGCGAGGAGGGCCATCCCAGCCCAAGCGAGCAACTTGGCTTTCAATCTCGTAAATAACTTGCTGTAATGCCGGTAAGTGCGGGGAGGGAGCCTCGGTGTTCGCCGATGGGGATGGCGTTGCCGCGGCGGTTGTTGTTTCTGCTGAAGTGTCGTCAAGCATGTTTTCCTCTGTTTCCTGCACGTTACGCAATGTCTTTCGATCATACCTGGCACTGGGGCAGGAGTGGATAATCTGGAATCCCACTGCCTATCTGCTGTACGGTGGAAGGGCATGCCCTGTTGCGGTGTGCGGGTACTCGTCAGCGTGAATTGAGGTTAACCGTGTCCTTGACGGCAAACAGATCCCGAGGTTCTTTGCCTAAACGTTTCAAACTGGGTGGAGCTTTTATCCCGACGTTAATCATCTTGGGTCTTCTGCTCCTTGCAGTGATGGTATTCGCCCAATTTTGGACTGAACTGAAGTGGTTTGAACAGATCGGCGCCGCGCGGGTGTTTTGGACGCGCTATGGGGCGCTGATTGCGTTAGGCGTTATCGGGATAGTGATCTGCTATGGCGTATTCGTTGCGAATATTGCGGTTATGCTGGCTCGGCGCACGGATCTTCGCGCCAAAGCGCAAGCCGGAGCGGATGCCAATATCGCGGAAAAGATCGCTGGCGGTCGCTGGATTTCACGTCTCTTTATTCCGCTGGGTTTGGCGGTGATTTTCGGAACCTCGATTTGCCAGGAGTGGCAGACGTTCCTCTTGTGGTTTAACGGAGGCTCTTTTGGGGTTGCTGATCCAGAATATGGCTTAGACGTCTCTTTCTATGTTTTCACGCTTCCTGCTATCCATGCCCTAACAGGGTTCTTCTCGACCTTGGTTATCGTCTGCTTGGTTTTGACGATCGTGGGCTACTGGATATTGGATGATATTTCGATAACGGAACGCGGGATGCGAATTGCTAAGCGTGCTCAACTGCATTTCGGAGTGCTTGCGGCTTTGGCGGCGCTGCTGGTTGCCATTAATTATTGGCTCTCGCGTTACGATCTGCTCTTGGGGAATAATCAGCGGTTCTCCGGTGCAAGTTACACGGATATTAACGCCTCGAAGCCAGGTCTGACGATCTTGGCGATTGCCGCTTTTGTCATCGCCGCGCTGTTCCTATTTGCAGCGATTAAGCATCAGTGGAAGGCCCCGTTTATTGGTATTGCGGCTGGTATTGCCACGGCTCTGGTGGTGACGACGCTATATCCGGCATTGGTTCAGAACTTCAAAGTGAATCCGAATGCGGCGGAATTGGAATCGACGTACATCCAACGCAATATTGACGCGACGCTCAATGCTTACGGGATGGCTAATGTGCAAAGCCAACAGTATGACGCTCGTACAGATGTGGAGCGCGGCCAGTTGCGTCAGGATTCAGAAACGGCGGCCCAGATCCGCCTGCTTGATCCTAATATTGTGGATCCGTCGTTTAATCAGCTACAGCAGAATCGTCAGTACTACCAGTTCCGCGAGCCGTTGACGGTTGATCGGTACACGATCAACGGGCAGACCCGCGATACCGTCATCGCTGTTCGGGAGTTGAATCTTGACGGTCTGGATGAATCTCGTCGCTCCTGGGTGAATGACCATACTGTTTTCACGCACGGCTTTGGTGTGGCAGCGGCCTATGGCAATACGGTTACTCCGCGTGGCGATCCGACGTTCTGGGAGGCAGGTATTCCCTCGGTTGGTGAGCTTGGTTCGTATGAGCCGCGGGTGTATTTCGGTAAGCAATCTCCGGATTATTCAATTGTTGGTGCGCCGGAGGGGGCAGATCCGTGGGAGTTGGATTATCCCGACGATAAGGCGGCAAATGGCCAGGTGATGAACACCTACACCGGAGATGGTGGTCCGTCGGTATCGAATGTCTTTTCGCGAATGATGTTTGCGATTCGGATGAAGTCCACGGAGTTGTTCTTCTCAGATCGTGTTACGGAGAATTCGCAGATCCTCTTTGATCGAGATCCGCATGTGCGGGTAGAGAAGGTGGCTCCTTACCTTACGCTTGATTCAAAGGCGGTTCCCGCGGTTATTGATATGGATAATAATCCGCAAACTCCGAAGCAGCTTGTGTGGATTATTGACGGGTACACCACCTCAAATAACTATCCGTATTCTGCTCGGGAAACCCTTGGAGAAGTAACCCAGGATGCGTTGACGAGTAACAATACCTCGCTGGATCGTCCGGACGAGATTAATTACATTCGTAATTCGGTAAAAGCTGTCGTCAATGCGTATGACGGTTCGGTGACGCTGTATCAGTGGGATATGGATGATCCGATTATCAATGCGTGGAAAGCAATCTTCCCAGGGCAGATCTCTGATCTTTCGGCTATGCCAGGTGATTTGATTGCGCATGTGCGTTATCCGGAAGACCTGTTCAAAGTACAGCGGGCGTTGCTGGCTCGTTATCATGTGCGCGATGCGAAGTCTTTCTATTCGGGTGGCGATTTCTGGCAGGTGCCGCTAGAGCCGACTTTGCCGGCTAATACTCAGACGCCTAAGCAGCCGCCGTATTACCTGACGTTGAAGATGCCGGGTCAAGATCAGACGGCATTTTCTTTGACGACGTCCTATATCCCTGGCGGTACGACGAATCGTAACGTGATGACGGGATTCCTGGCTGCTTCTGGCGATGCGGGAAATACAACCGGAGTCAAAGGGGAGGGCTATGGTCAGTTGCGGCTGCTGGAATTGCCTCGTGATTTGACGGTTCCGGGTCCAGGGCAGGCAGAAAACACGATGCTGACCAATCCGAAAGTCTCAACCGATTTGAACCTCTTGCGCAACGGTGGAACGGAAATCATGGAGGGTAATCTGCTCTCCTTGCCTATCGGTGAGGGGCTGTTGTACGTTCAGCCGATTTACGTGCAAGCCTCCTCAGGTACGCAATATCCGACCTTGCAATATGTGTTGACGCTTTTCGGCGATTCGGTGGGCTTTGCGGCTACATTGGATGAGTCTTTGAATCAGGTGTTTGGCGGTGAATCTGGTGTGAATGCTGGCGATGCGAATATCGTCGGCTCGAAAGAACCGCCGGTGGATGCTGGCAGTTCTGCAACGACACCGGGGGCGAATTCCACCCCGGGAGCTTCAGCGGGTGGGGCGGTGAATCCGGCTACTCCGGGCGGCTCAACACCGGCAGTGCCAACGCCAAGTGATGGCTCGACGCCAGCCACTCCGGCTCCGGGTAGCGCTCTCGATACTGCTTTGCAGGATGCGAAAGCTGCAATTGAGAAATCGCAGCAGGCGTTAGCGAAGGGTGATTGGAAGTCCTATGGGGAAGCGCAGGACGCGCTCAAGGATGCGATTAACCGAGCGGTTGCCGCGCAGGAATCCGCAAAGGGCAAGTGATCGCTGAGCTAACGAGTATGTGACGCTCGAATATAGCTATCTTGATCTGGGTTGGTACCCGTTTACACAGATAAATCTGTGGCGGGATACCAACCCAGATTTTGTTGTGCCTGCCAAGTGAGTATGCCTAGCAGAAGCAGAAAAGTACGTCATTGTAGCTATATGTGACGGGAGGGGAGGCCGCTTTACGGCGGTCTTTGCGTTATCTGCGGTTAGTGACGATGCTGGTGGGGAAAAAGAGAGCTGTCGATTAGCGGATCGAACAGTAGGCGGGGTACAGCGGCGAATAGCCGTATCTCATGTGAATAAAGATCGGGCATTGGATAAAGGCGGAAAGGCAAACAAAAAAAATAAGTTGGGGCGGATTATCGGCAAAGATCTGCTTTGCTTTAGCCAATGTGGCTGGCTGTGAGGCGCGGAGTTATGGCGTGAGTGCGAGGCGCAACGAGCTGTTGCTAGTGCTGTATTGGTTGCACAGGGAACGTGGAGGAAAGCCCTATGCGCCGTGGTCGTGTGTGCCAGCCCAGCGCTAGCTTAAGATTCTAGGAATGCGCCGGTGTAGATGAGTTAATCCAATACCGGCGCATGAGATGACCTTGCGGGGTACGGACGATATTTTCCAGCACTCCGCCGCAGCGTTCAATCGTCTTTGCTGAGGGGATATTGTCGTCGTCGCAGGTGACTAAAACGCGCTCGATCCCGCAGGTATGCAGGCGGGATACGGCTTCTGCCAGTAGGTGTGTGGCATATCCTCTGCGTCGGTATTCTGGCCGGACGGCGTAGCCAACATGCCCGCCATACTTCAATAGATAGTCTGTTAATGCATAGCGGATGCTGAGGCGCCCAACGATCTGATCGTCAACCTGTGCGAGAAAGAAATCTGCGCGAACCCGATCGGCGGGGAGATTTTCTCCGCGGGATTCTTGGGTTAGGCGCTGTAGGTACTCCGCCCAGCTTTCCCCATCATTGATCAAGGAGAAACAGAAATCCTCAGTGGCAAACTGCTCGTCAATTGCCCGGATTTCGGCTTCGTCGGTAGGCAGTGGGGAACGTAAAAACATGCTCTCATTGTAGTCGGCTGGGTAAATCGCTGAAAGCTGGGGTGCTTTGTGCCGTGTGGGAAAGCGCATGGTGCGGCTAGCTGCATAGCGGGAAAGCGCAGTATTACCGCGTGTGCGAAAAGACGGGTGGGCAGCAGGTGAAAAGGAGGGAGTACCGACGGAGCGGATGTAGAAATACAGATGTGGAAAACAGGTGAAGAAAGTCGATAAAGAAAATAGGCGAAGAAAATAGCGGAAGATGAGTGCCGTTAGGGTCAAAGGGGTACTGGGAAGCGGGAAACAAAGAAAAAATCAGAGACGATTGCCGGAAGAAAACAAGGGTAAGGCTGGGCAGGCAGTGAGGAACTGCAGATGTACGTAGCGAAAAGGTAGGTGTATGTAGCGAAAAGGTAGATGCTGGAGAGGGGAGATAGCGGAGAGAAAGCAGATGATGGGGAGAAAGACGAATGATGAAGATAAAAGACAGCGCGCGGGGAAGAGAAGAGCGTAGATCGGCAGATTGGTAGAGCCGGAGAAAGTGGAGAGGGGAAAGGAAACTCTGCGTCGTTATCGAAAAAAAACACTGCCGGCGGGAAAGAAAGCTGTCGATTAGCGGATCGAAGTAGGCAGGGGACGGCGGCGAAAGGCAACATAGAGAAAACCGGCATGTGTGAAAGGTGGGTATCTAAGAAAATCGCAGGTGGTGCGTGTCAGATATTTCCCAACATAGCGCACAATGAATTAGGTAAGTTCCGTTTATCTAAAATAGGTTAGGATGTGCTAAGCTTTGGGGCATGAAATTGCACAAAGCTCCTCGGTACGCAAAGGTGCGTCTTGTTGAATTCCCAGTTTCACCTCGTCATATGCGGCGGGTAAGTGAACTCGGTTTGCGTCCGGGGGTCGTCTTTGTGGTGGCGCAGCAATGCGGGCTGGTGGGCACGGTGATTAATGTGGCCGGTTCGCGGATAGCTGTTGATCGGGCCTCAGCACGTCGGATGGCTGTGGATATTGTGGAGAAAAACTCATGACCTGTTCGCATTGTCAGGGCGCTGGAACCTGCAATCAGATCATTGATGGTGGTCAAACAGTCCTTTTGGTTGGCAATCCAAATGTTGGTAAATCAACCCTATTTAATGGGCTGACGGGGGCGCGCCAAGGCGTATGCAATGCACCCGGCACGACGGTTGAAGTCTTTGCTGGTCAGTGGCGTGATGTGGGCGTGCGCCTCATTGATACCCCTGGAACGTACTCATTACTGCCGAATTCCCCTGATGAAGAAGTTGTCGTTGATACGGTTGCCGGTATTGCTGGTTCGCTCACTGATCCTCATATCAGCTCCGGCGTCGGGCTGGCAGTTGCGGTATTAGATGCGACCGCGTTATCTCGTTCCCTGTATCTGGTTGGTCAGCTTGCCCAGGCGGGTGTTCCGCTGGTGTGTGTGCTGACCATGATGGATATTGCCACGTCTTCCGGTGTGGCCTGTGATCCGGTGGCATTACAAGAGGAACTGGGTGTTCCGGTGGTCAGCGTCGATCCGCGCCGCCGTCGTGGTTTAGACCGGCTAACCCGCGTGGTCCGTCAGGCGTTGATTGATCGCCCCCGAGTGGTGGGAATAGCTGCCGATCCGAAAGCCCCTGGTTATAACGCGCATTTAGCCCCGCAAAGCGTGCAATCGCAGCCGACGCGGGTGGATATTACGTCGGTCCCATATAGAAAACAGCCGTTACGTGATG
The DNA here is from genome assembly GCF_046599555.1 of Trueperella sp. LYQ141. Classification (NCBI taxonomy): domain Bacteria; kingdom Bacillati; phylum Actinomycetota; class Actinomycetes; order Actinomycetales; family Actinomycetaceae; genus Trueperella; species Trueperella sp. LYQ141. The sequence continues at coordinate 65,051 of NZ_JBKIWQ010000006.1, forward strand.
GCGATTGCGATACCGAGGCGCTGGGCAATAAAGATACTGCTGAATGTAACGAGGCGCTCGCTGATATGGCAGATGCTGAAGCCCATGCCGCAGACGTACCTGCCCATACGCAGGCTTTGGGTAACGAAGAAAAGCGCGTACATAACGCAGCAGATGCGCGTATTCCAGAAGATGTGCTCGCCGGTAACACGGCAGGTGTGCGGGCGCATGCCGCAACGTCTGTGCCCGCAGCTCCCGCAACGCCCTCAGCTTCCGTGCTCGCTGGTCGACAGGAGCTATCTGCGCAAGAGTTAGCGGCAGAAGAAGCAGAACGCGCGGTTGCCCTCTTTGAATGGATTGACGCTTTGACTGCGCGGATCGGCGCCAGTGAACCAGCAACGGCGAAAAAGTCCATGTCTGATCGGATTGATCGGATCTTACTCAATCCGGTGATCGGCATTGGATCTTTCCTCCTGACCATGTATGTGGTCTTTTGGCTATGTAACGTGTTCGCCGCCATTTTCCAAGATCCGTTTGAGCAGATCTTTGATTCGCCAGACGGATGGCAGTTGACTTTGCCGGCCGCGACGTTCGGTAACTGGCCGGGGGAGGATTGGACGCTACTCTCTGGCCCATCGTTGACCCAAGGGGTTATCGCGCTCCTGACGCATTTCGGTTTAGCGGGCGGGGTGCTTGAGGGAATCCTTGTCGGTGGTTTGCTGACGGGTATGGGCGTCGTGGCGTCCTTTGCTCCGCTGATGATCGTCATGTTTATTGCGATTGGCATGTTGGAAGATTCGGGCTATATGGCGCGGATTGCGTTCCTTGGTGATCGGGTCATGCGCTGGATTGGTCTTGACGGGCGCGTCATTATGCCGTTCATCGTCGGCTTCGGTTGTAATCTGCCGACGCTGGCGGCCATGCGAACACTGCCAAATTCGCGGCATCGGATTATCGCGGTCATTTTGACCCCGTATTTGACGTGCAATGCGCGGCTTGTCGTCTACCTGTTGATTGCGAACGTATTTTTCCCGACGCATACCACGCTCATCGTGTGGATTATGTATGTGTGTTCCATCCTTATGGTGATTCTCGGCGGATTGGTCCTCAAACCGATTTTCTTGCGCGGGGAGCAGGCGGCGCCACTAATGCTGGTGTTGCCGCCATATCAGACGCCGCGTGCGCTCATCACATTGAAGACTTCTGCACAGCGCACCTGGGCCTTCCTTAAGGGCGCTGGCCAGGTGATTGTGGTGCTGACCATCGTGGTATGGCTGTTGATGCATACGCCGGTGGTTAAGGGGCACTCTTTCGGTGAGGACATGCCGCCCTCGGATTCGGTGTACGGAACGATTGCGGAAAGCGTCTCGCCGATATTCAAGCCAGCGGGATTTGATGATTGGCATCTTACTGGAGGGCTTATTACGGGCTTTATCGCGAAAGAGACGATGCTTGGCTCGCTTGCGGCAACCTATCAGGTGGGATCTGAGGCGGCGTGTAGCGACCAGATGAATGAGCTTGCGCAAACCTATAATCCGATGTCGGATGAGGAAATCGACGCGGATTTGGCTGAGCGTATTGCTGCGAAGGATCCGCTTGTTGCCGGATATACCACGGTGCCTCAGGCGCGCGCGGCTGTGGATAAAGCCTTTACGTCGCTGTGCGTGGGGGTACACCTAGGAACGGCGGAGGATGATTCGCAGGCGACGCGGCAGATGCATGAGCAGCTCCAGGCGACGCTGAAGGGAACCGCTGGGGACGCGTCCGTTGTGGCTGCGTTTGCGTTCTTGATTTTCGTCCTCACATATACCCCGTGTTTGGCGACGGTTGCGGAACAGTGGCGTCAACTTGGGCGGAAACTGACGCTGTGTGCCGTTGGTGCGCAGCTAGCCGTGGCGTGGTTGCTGGCAACCTTGGTGTTCCAGATCGGCAGGCTGTTCTGGTGAGAACGCAAGCAGTGCGGCTAGGAAATCCGCAGGTGATGACGCCAGCGCGCAGGTTAACGATTGCCTTGCAGCGCGGAGCGACGGTTGCGCGTGCGGCGCAGATTGCCGGCGTGAGTGAGGAATATGCGCAACTGATGGTTGACCACATGACTCGCGCGGGGCTGGTTCGGCAGGCTGGAAATAATAGCTGTGAGCATGGCTTATGTTCATCCAGTTCGGCGGCAGCAGATCCGAATATGGCTCTGCACTGTGCTGGCTGCCCGCTTTCTATCCGGCGGGGATAAGCGCGCGAGTACGCGGATATATTAGGGGCGTTATGCGGTAATACGCCGATAAAATATCTGCCAGAACCCGCAGGGAATGCGTCAGATAGCCTGCGGGGGGGGGGGGGGATACGCCAGTAATCCGCTGGATGATTTCCTCGGGATTGCGCCGAGTGGTTCTGCCGGTAATTCGCAGTAATTCGCAGAAAGCCCTTGGGGATTTCTCGCCTTAGGAGATTACTGCCTTTAGGGGTTTCCTGCCTTGGGAGATCATTTGCCCATTAGGGAGGGGAGATCGTTATTCGCCGGTCAGGCTCGCTTGATCGACAAAACAGAACTAGACGCTATCGGGTGCAACAAGGGGCTATATCAATATCTGCGAGTGCCATTGCGCTAACCATTGATCGCGGTAAGTGGCGCGCGCTAACTATTTTGCCGAGTCTACGCCAGCCGTTCCCGTTTTGCGGATGTTTTTATTATCGGTGAGCGCTACGGCTACCCAGCCGTAGCTTTCCGTTAGCTATATGCGCCTATTCTTAGATCAATCTGCGGGCACGCTTTACCGTCTGCGTTCGCGCCGTCCCAGAGGCTTCACTACGCATTACTAGGTGCTTCGCGATCACGTCGGTGCCAAAAGAACATTCCCAAACCAACGAAAATGCCGCCGCCGAGAATATTGCCGAGTGTGACGGGGATAAGATTGTGCAGCAGAAAATCCGGTATGGTCAGGCCGCCCATTGCGGGATTGCCGGCTGCGGTGAGCACCTCGTCAGCCCCTGCGTGTTTTACTAGCAGACCCATTGGGATCATGAACATATTGGCAATAGAGTGCTCGAAACCGGCTGAGACGAACAGTGCAATCGGCAAAGTGATGGCGAGGATTTTATCGGCGAGGGTTTTGCCGGCAAAGGCGAGCCAGACGGCCATACAAACCATGAAATTACACAAAATGCCGAGCAGTACGGATTCTAGCGGGCTGTGGGAGACTTTAGAGATGGCTGTGTTGAGTGCGGCGGCGCCCCATGCGCCATGACCTTGATGTGGTGTGCCGGAGTAGAAGACGATGAGGGCCACGCATAAGGCACCGATAAAGTTACCGACGTAAACGACGCCCCAGTGCTGAATCAGGCGAGGCCAGGGCAGTTTTCCGCCAACGCCGAGCATGAGCGTCATCGACGTAGAAGTGAATAGGTCAGCGCCGGTAATGATGACCATGGCAAGGCCGGTGGAGAAAGCCAGACCGCCAACAATTTTCGCTAACCCGTAGGGCATCTGTGCTGCGCCCATTTGCGAGGTGGTGTAAAAGACGAATCCGAGGGCGATAAAAGCACCGGCGAAGATTGCGGATATAAGCGTGGTCCGAAATGGGGTGGTGGCCTTTTTGAGTAGGCCATATTCGGCAGCGTCAACGATTTGTGCCGGGGTCGCGAGGGACATCTCTCTCCTTTATGGATTCCTGTATGGGAATCTTCTACGTTGCTGGTCATTCATAGGCGGCACACAACGCAAAGTGATGAAACCATACGAGGAGCGAGATCCGTCTATGAACTGCAGGCAAAGATACGACGGCGATCCGTGCGATGTGTGCCATACGCGCAATCGCGATACTCATGCCCTGCAGGACAGTACGTGATGACTTTACTACAGTCGAGCAATCGGGAAGAAGTGGCGCTGTGTGGTGTATGACGTTGTACGGTGAAAGGGAAACCTGGGTGCGGTGAAAGGGAAACCTGGGTGTGGCGATAGCCAGATAGGTTGCAGCGTTGTTACCGGCGCAACCTATCTGGCTAATGCGATTGAGGGCGGGCTATTACACCGAAGAAACGGTCGAAGAACTGTTGCAGTTTCTCGGTTACTCGGCTCTTCTTTTCGGCATGAGTGAGGGATGGCTGGGGTGTTAGGAACGCTTGAGTTGAGGACGACTGGCTTAGGGCAGCCGAAGCAGCGCCATCCCTAGGAATAACAGCACCTTGCGTGGATGTGAGGCTTTCGTCAGGCTCTGACGTCGGCAGGCCTCTTTTCACTTGAGCAAAACGTGAGGTGGGAGGCAGGATCTTCACAATTGCCGTCCCGCTTGTGGCCAACTCTCCGTCTTGGAATGCTCGATTCATGAACTCTCGGGCAGCTTGCGGGCGCAGATTTTCAGTTCGAATAATATCGTCGAGTTCTTCGGCATAGCGTTTAGCCATGAACTCCTGCCATTCGGCGGTGATAGAGCTCTGATCGCTTTGCCGTGCTGCTTGCGGAGAAACTGAATCCACAAAAGCCTCAATGAGATCCCGCTTATTGCGCAGGCTCGGGCTGGCATCAACTGCGCGTCGGATGGCGGCTCTGATTTCCTGGTTTTCACCATCGCCGTGTTCTTGGCGGTAGCGTTCAACCAGCATCAAAATATAATCAACGTTGATTTCCACCTGTTTGATGAGTTCGATTTCAAAACGAAGATCGTCATTAATGCGGGTTTTTGCTACCTCTCGTTGTTGGCGGTACTCGGCATACAAATCCAGATAGATGCTGCGATAATCTTGGGATTGACGTTCACTGAGCAGACGATCTGCCGCAAAATTATCAAAACATGTGAGGATATTTTCTAGCCGCAAAATGTGACCAAATAGGGTGATGAATTGTTTTTGCTCATCTTCGCTAATGATCGGCTGCCCTAACGGGAAACGATCCAGCAGTTGGGTGATTTTCTCAGCATACTCATGAAAATAGTCAGCGTATGGCTTGAGTAGTACGACGCCGTGGGCATTCTTATTGCCAAAGAGTTCGAGTGCTTCATTAGTAGCAGATTCTAAATCGCGGAAAGCCACGATATTGCCGTAGGTCTTGACCGAGTTAAGGATACGGTTAGTTCGTGAATAGGCTTGAATCAGACCGTGTGCACGCAGGTTTTTATCCACAAATAGTGTGTTGAGGGTTGTTGCGTCAAAGCCAGTCAAGAACATATTGACGACAATCGCCAGATCAACTTCGCGGTTTTTCATCCGCAACGATAGATCCTTGTAGTAGCTCTCGAATTTGTCAGCCGACGTATCGTAGTTGGTTGCGAACATCTCGTTGTAGTCACAGATGGCGTCATCCAGGAACTGACGGGCATCGTCGCTCAGCGATCCAGTGTCGAATCCTTCATCCTCGGTGAGGAAATCTTCGGTGGGATCATTAGCACCGAAAGAATAAATTACTGCAACTTTGAGTCGGCGTTGTGGTGGTAAATCGGCCTGTTGTAGCGCAAATTGGTTGTAGTAACGGCGGGCGGCATCAATGGAGGCGGTCGCTAAAATCGCATTAAATCCATTGACGTGTTGGCGTTGGGTTTGTGCGGCGATCCCGCCGCGCTCTCGCCGTCGGGCACGTTCTTTAGCGTTCTCGTTGCCGTATTCATTGTGGTGTTTGCGCCCAGTAGCAACTTCTGCCACGTTCTGTACGACGGAGTATTCGTAACTGGTTGATCTCTTCGTCTTTTGATCAAAATGCTGCAAAATATAGCGAGTAATTGCGGCGATACGTTCCGGGGCAAGCAGGGCTTTTTCGGTGTCGATTGCGGTGACTTGCGCGTCGATAACGTTCCCCACTTGGATGGTGTTGACGTAATCAATCCGGAAAGGCAATACGTTCTTATCGGTGATTGCGTCCACGATGGTGTAGGTGTGGAGTTTATCCCCGAAAGCCTGCTCGGTGGTTTTTAGGCGTGGGTTCGCGCCAGAGCCGGCATTGGATGGGAAAATCGGTGTGCCAGTAAAACCAAATAGGCTGTAACGTTTGAAAGCTCGGGTAATCTCGGTATGCATCTCGCCGAACTGGGAGCGGTGGCACTCGTCAAAAATAAGCACAACGTGCTGGGTGAAAACCGGATGTGCCGGATTGCTTTTCACAAAGGTGGAGAGCTTTTGAATGGTGGTAATGATAATGCGCGCCTCTGAATCCTCTAACTGGGTTTTGAGAACGGCAGTGGAGGTATTGGAATTTGCTGCGCCTTTTTGGAATCGGTCATATTCGCGCATGGTTTGGTAGTCGAGATCTTTGCGGTCCACGACGAATAGTACTTTTTCGACCATCGGTAGGGCGGCAGCGAGCTGTGCGGTTTTGAAGCTGGTTAAGGTTTTACCAGAGCCAGTGGTATGCCAGATGTAACCGCCAGCGTCTACCCGCCCCAACCGCTTGTAGTTACTGGCAATCTGGATACGTTGCAATATTCGTTCGGTGGCAACGATCTGATATGGACGCATGGCAAGTAGCAGGCGATCTACTGTAAAGACGCAATATTTGGTGAGGATATTGAGCAAGGTGTGCTTGGCAAAGAATGTTTTAGCGAAAGCTGTCAGTTCACGGATCTGGTGATTTTGGGCGTCGGCCCACCATGAAGTGAACTCAAAACTGTGTGAGGTTTTGGCTTTGCCGGGGCGCTGTTTGCTGGTTTCTTTGAGGTGTTGGCGGCGAGTGGTGTTGGAATAGTATTTGGTGAGTGTGCCGTTGCTGATGACGAAGAGTTGCACGTATTCGAATAGACCGCTGCCAGCCCAGAAACTATCACGTTGATAACGGTCGATCTGATTGAACGCTTCCCGAATATCCACGCCTCGGCGTTTCAATTCGATATGTACTAGGGGTAGACCGTTTACCAAGATAGTGACGTCGTAGCGATTGGAGTAGTTTGCCAAACGGGAATGTTCCGCGGGGGTGGGGAAGTGTGCGGCGGCGTTGGTGAGATCGGTGCTGGTGGCAGTGGCGGTTGCGGAAGTGTTGGCAGGGGAATCTGCGGGTGCGGCATTGCTGGAGGGAATGGAGACGTTAGCCGAGACGTTGGCTGTAGGCGTGCTAACTGTGGGAAAACTGGGGGAGCTAGTGGGGTTGCGCCCGATTTTGCCGGCTACTTCGTATTGATTAATGACTTGTAAATGATTGTTGTGGATATTGTCTTTATCAATAAGGGTGATATTTTTCGTGCTGCCGTCATCGCGTTTGAGTAGTTGCACGTGATCTTCTTGGATACGAGCTGTTTTCTCGATGATTCCGTCAGTTTTACCGGCGATACTCTGGGTGAAGAAGCGTTGCCACTCACTATCGCTGAACGTGATGTGGTTGAGAGATTCTAGCTGAGTGCGCAGGTTAGCAATCAGCTCGGCCTCGCTGGTGATAGGTAGATATTCGTAGGCTTGAGCTTGGAGGATACGGATCAGTTCGGCTTCAAGATCGGCTTCGGATTGATATGCGGTGTCGTTGGTGGGTTCGGCTTGATATTCAGCAACGACGGTGGATTCCCCGCCAACGGCAAGGGCTTCATAATGCGGGGTAGGAGTGCCTGGATCGGGAAGCGTGGAATCAGTTTCATTCGGCGACATGATCGACCTCAATCTCGGGGAAATTTAGTAATTGGTCGCGATAATATTCGTATTGTTTACGACGAGCAGCTAATTCGGCTGGTAAACCTGCGGAAAGATCGTTCACCAGGGCGTCGAACGAGTCGAGGATGTTAGCAATGCGACGCTGTTCTTCTAACGGTGGGATGGGGATTGTATAACGCATAATGGAGCTTTTGTCTCCACGTGGCATTTTGCCACCTTTGGAATGTCGTACTGCGTAAAGAAAAAAGCGTGAAGAAGATAGAGAATGATACAAGTAGCCAGGGGTGATTAGCCTGTTGTACTTATTTTTAATTCTAATAGCAAGTACATCACCACTACATCCGCCAGTATTGTTAGCAAGCCAAATTTTTCTCAAGTAGGGTCTGATATTGCCAATAAGGACGTCTCCCACTAGATATTCCGTAAAATAATTTTGCGACGGAACGAAGTTTGCCCTACGAATGCCACCAGTATGTGCGATCATGTTATCTACGCCAACAAAGCAGTCGCAACTAACTTGATCGTATGCAATCCTAGATTTTGAATACGTTGCAACTTCACCTAGAGACATCCAGCGTACCCCCCCCTGAGTTGCATCGAACGTCAGGAGCGTATCCCGATAATAGGCGTACTGCCGTTGCCGTGCTTCCAGCTCCGCTTCCAGCTCCGCTTCCAGCGTCGAGAACGTATCAAGAATTCGGACAATCTCCTGTTGTACCTCTAAAGGCGGCACTGGGATTTTGAATTTTGAGTATTTGCTAATCCAATGGCGGGCATGATCGGTAGGCTGGAAACCGATTGTCTGCATGGCATAGTAAATATATCTAATGAGTGACAAGTGCTGTTTTGAGGGTGATAAAATTTTTATTGCTGAAGATTTAACCTTAAAAGGAAAATCGACCCACTTGAAAGCAGTGGTAAAATCATCGAAGATAATTACTGGGTCTTCGGGGGAAGCAGGGAAAACACCTATCTCTTCAGAGGTATATCCTAAGATAAAAGTTTGTCCAGCGGTTAATACTGGGGTCGTGTTTGTGTTGTCATATTTTGCTGACTTAACTAGATATTTACTGGGCTGCTCATAAACCAGCAAGTTTTGCAATTCACTATATGGCACGCCGTCAGGGCATAGCTTCGCAATCAGGTCAGAGAGTTTGCTTGATTGCGCCATCTCGGAGAAATTTAATAAATGATCACGATAATATTCGTACTGCTGACGGCGAGCAGCTAATTCAGCCGGTAAACCAGCAGACAAGTCATTCGCTAGAGCGTAGAGAGAGTCGAGGGTATTGACAATCTCCCGCTGCACTTCCAAAGGTGGGACTGGGATTTTGAAATCTTTTAGCACTCCTGCACTTATGTTATTAATGGTGGTAGTTGATAAGGATCTATTTAAGTAATCGCTAAAGTGCTTTCCAGTTAAGATATGAAATAAGAAATGAGAGTTTATTTCTTTGTGAGATCTAATTACTGCCATAAATGCGCCGAAGGTTTCTTGCATATCTGATTCGATCAGAGCAACTTTTCCGATATGTTGTTTGCTACCGCTACCTGCGCAGATAAGAATATCTCCTGTGAATAAATGTTGTTCTTTTCGTACCTTGACTTCTGCGGATACGCGTTTGACATCATCTAAATTCAACCGATTTGCAGGAAATGCAATGTTATTAGCGCGCAGTATTCCGATTTCGCCATTAACGCTTTCTTGATCTTTTCCGTAGGAGACTCCTCTGACGTATTGAGCAACCTCTAAAAGCGGCTTATATGGCACGCCGTCAGGGCATAGCTTCGCAATCAGGTCAGAGAGTTTGCTCATTGTGCCACCTCGTTTTCGTTCACGGCGCTAGTAGTATCTGCAGGTATTTCTTCGCGTGCGCGTACTGGCATATCCGCTTCTAGCTCCGCCACAATCGCATCGATCTGCGTCCGCAACCGTGCCTGGCGTGCCACAATCTGTGCGATTTCCGCATTAAGTGCCTGAATATCTACCTGTTCGCGGGTATCTTCTTTCTCCACATACGCTGAAACCGCCAAGTTGTAATCATTAGCCGCCAGCTCCTCGTTGGGTACGAGCTTTGCCACGTATTCCACGTCGTGACGCTGAGCGTACAGCTCCAAAATTCGATCCCGATTCGCCTCCTGCAACTTATTCTTATTGCCCTCGCGCACAAACTCGGCAGAAGCATCAATGAACAACACCGAGTTATCGCGCTTAGATTTCTTCAAGACGATAATGCACGTCGCAATCGTCGTTCCGAAAAATAAATCTGACGGGAGCTGGATAACCGCATCCACATAGTTGTTATCCAGCAGGTATTGACGAATCTTTCGCTCAGCCCCACCTCGATACAACACCCCAGGAAACTCGACGATTGCTGCCGTGCCATCCACTGCCAGCCAATGCAAAATATGCATTGTGAACGCCAAATCTGCTTTCGATTGCGGCGCTAACACCCCTGCGGGTGCAAACCGAGGGTCATTAATTAACAGCGGATTAGCTTTACCTTCCCACCGTGTTGAATATGGCGGATTGGAAACGATGGCGTCAAAGGGCTGATAATCCCAATGTTTCGGATCAACCAGCGTATCGCCTAGCTCAACATTGAAACGTTCATAGTTGACGTTATGCAAAAACATGTTGATACGTGCCAGGTTGTACGTGGTGAGGTTGATTTCCTGCCCATAAAAACCGCCAACATTTTCTGGGCCGAGTAGCTTTGCAAACTGCAGTAGTAGCGAGCCCGAGCCGCAGGCTGGATCATATACGCGGGCAATTCGAGTTTTTCCTAAAGCGGCAATACGTGCCAGCACCTGGGAAACCTCTTGCGGGGTGAAAAATTCTCCGCCGGATTTACCTGCCTGCGAGGCATACATCTGCATTAAATACTCGTAGGCGTCGCCAAAAAGATCGATTGTGTTATCGGCAAAATTTCCTAGCGGGAGATCCCCGATTGCGTCAAGAAGCTTCACTAATTTTGCGTTGCGCTTTGCGACGGTTTCCCCGAGTTTACTGCTATTGACGTCGAGATCGTCAAACAAGCCGCGCAGATCGCCCTCGCTCGGTGTGCCAAGTGCTGAGGCTTCGATACTGCGGAATACCTGCTCTAGCGTCTCATTCAAGTTAGGATCATTCTTTGCTCGCTGACGGACATTTACGAACAGTTGCGAGGGGAGAAGAAAGAATCCTTTTTCTTCAACAGTTTCGGCTTGAGCTACCGCGGCAGAATCATCATCTAAATGCTGGTAATCAAAATCCAGATTGCCTGCTTGATGTTCGCCATCATTAAGGTAGGCTGCGAGATTTTCTGAAATAAAGCGGTAGAACATCATGCCCAGCACGTAGTTCTTGAAATCCCACCCGTCTACACTGCCGCGTAAATCGTTGGCAATACGCCAAATCGTCCTATGTAGTTCGGCTCGTTGGGTTGCTTTAGCGCTTGAGATTACAGGGGGGGGGGAAGCACCTCATTGGCGTTTGCCGAGTTCGAGACGCGACCCGCCGCGTTTGCACAGTGAGTAGAGCCGATAGTGTGGGAAGAAGTAGTGCCAGGTGCACCGACGGCAGAAGAGCTAAACTCGGCGGAGTTGACTGAATCAGTTGAATTCACCGGATCCACTGCCACGGATACCGCCTCTCGTCGGGAAAAATAAACAACTGAGAACAAATCTATCAAGATGTGCCGTCGGGCAGGAAACATGACGCTACGTGGATTGTTATCTTGTGGCAAACGAATGACGAGTACGCACGGCAAACGAGGTTGCCCGGTAAGCAGATCATGTGTGGTGCAAGGCAACATACCTGCGTGTCGGGCAGATATATACGGTAAACAGGTGGCTGGTAGTTAATGGGTGACGTGGCAAACGGGTAATGGCGGCAAGCAAGCTGTGTTAAATCGGGAAACCCTGTGTGCGTCATATCGTCTACCTCTTGTCACCGTGAAAGCTAAAACTGTGCCTTTGACGCTTAACGATGAGCTATTTGCTAAAAGGAGCTATCTGCCGGCAGGTAAAAACGGGTGGTTATGCAATGTTATGCATAACCACCTGTTGTGCGGCAATCTCCCGATGCTAGCTCGGATTATTCATCCGGCAAATACCCAAATGAAAGGATGGTGAAAACGGGTCTGAGAGATTGTGTTCGTCCGCAAGATGAGTCTACCGCAATATACTGCTTACCGCCCGGCTAGCACCTCAGCAACATAGTCCACATCCTTATCACCGCGCCCGGAAAGGTTAGCGATCACGACCGCCTCTGGGCCGAGTTCGCGAGCCAGCTTAATTGCGTATGCGACCGCGTGCGAGGATTCTAGCGCCGGAATAATGCCCTCTGTGCGGCACAGCATCTGGAATGCCTCCAGCGTCTCATCGTCAGTGACGTAGGTGTAATTGACTCGTCCGGCGTCACGCAAGAATGCATGCTGGGGGCCAACGCCTGGGTAATCCAAACCGGAAGCAATCGAATGTACAGGCGCAGGTTGCCCGTCGTCATCTTGGATGACGAGGGTCTGCATGCCGTGGAGCATACCGAGCGTGCCGGTTGTCATGGTGGCAGCGTGTTCGCCGAGCTGCTCAATATTGCGCCCGGCCGGTTCAACGCCGTAAATCGCCACCTCTGGATCGTCTAAGAATGCGGTGAATAGGCCGAGGGCATTTGATCCGCCGCCCACGCAAGCAACGAGAGCGTCAGGCAAACGCCCTTCCTTTGTAAGGATCTGCTCGCGGGCTTCCTGGCCGACGATTGCCTGGAAATCGCGCACCATTGCCGGGTAGGGGTCGGGGCCAACGACGGAGCCGATTCCGAAAAATACGTCTTTGTAATCGCGGGCATAGGTGGAGAACGCCGAATCTACTGCTTCTTTCAGGGATCGACCGCCCTCTTCTACGGCCACTACTTTGGCGCCGAGCATCTGCATGCGAACTACGTTCGGATGTTGTTTGGCGACGTCGATTGCCCCCATGTGGATCTCACATTCGAGCCCCATGAATGCTGCGGCAGTTGCTAGGGCGACGCCGTGCTGGCCTGCGCCGGTTTCTGCGATGAGCTTCTTTTTGCCCATGCGCTTGGCGAGCAGTGCTTCGCCGAGGCAGTGATTAATCTTGTGTGCTCCAGTGTGGTTCAGATCCTCACGTTTGAGGTAAATCTTTGCCCCGCCTACTTCGGTAGAAAGGTTGTCGGCGCTGAAGAGGAGTGAGGGGCGCCCGGCGTATTCGTGAAGGAGGCGACGGAATTCGGCTTGGAATTCGGGATCGTTTTTGGCTTGTGCGTAGGCGCGACGTACTTCGGCGATAGGTTCTTCCAGGTGTGGGGGAAGGAATTTTCCGCCGTAGACTCCGAAGAATCCTTCGGCGTTCGGCTCGTGGAGGTCTTGCGTGGTTGGATTGGTGTTTTCCATTTTTTCTTCCTTTTTGTAGCCCCTGAAAGCAAGAAACCGCCCTCGTATGGGGCGGTTGACAAGTAATTTTTGTACGCTCAAAAACCCGCCCTCAGGCGAGCCACCAAGCGTACAGAGTTGTGAACATGGCTTCATGGTAATGCTGTGAGGCGGAGAACACCAAATCTGAGTTGAGATTCCACAAAGATAAGGAAAGGTGTGCCATGTTCACGCGCACATAGTTAAATATTCATATTCCGTGGTGTGGGTGGATATGCTCCGTTAATATTTGCCGCTATGTTAGCCGTCTGTGTATTAGGGCGATGTGTTTTTATGGTGGTTCGCGCTGCTTGTGTTGCTGCTTGGTTATTGGGCTGGCAAAGGGTGTGGTTGTTTTGTATCTACTTTGGTATCTCGGGCGTTTCCTGGGTGTGATGCTATGTTTGCGTGCGAATATTTGGGTGTGTATCTGCATGGAGTGGCTGTGGAGGGTGTGCGCTGTGAACAGAATTACTCCTGCGAGTCTCGCTATGTGTATATGCTGAAGACGTCCAGGGAAATGCCCTATTTATATTTTGGAGTAAATCCAGATAGGGTATGCTTCTCAGTAACAGGACGTGAGGGTGGATACGAAGCCTATCTGCGCGTAGCCACCACCTCGTCACTCCGCGGGCAATACGCGATTTGCTACGTCAGTAAGGAGCAAAGGCGTCACCCGCGTGCGTTCATACTTTCCCCTATGGGTCGCACAGAAAGGACCTGCAGTGACTATGGATATGGAAAATCGATGCCCAGTATTTCACGGTAGCGGCGAACAGACCCCACATGAGTCAGCAGCCGACGGTGCCGCACCTGCAAGCCGTGGCACTGGCAACCGCGACTGGTGGCCCGAGCGCCTTAACCTGAAAATCCTTGCGAAGAATCCCGACGTTGCCAACCCTTACGGTAAGGATTTTGACTATCGGCACGCCTTTAACAACCTCGATTTGGCGGCAGTGAAGCGGGATATTGCTGAACTGCTTACAACCTCGCAGGAGTGGTGGCCAGCCGATTTCGGCAACTATGGTCCGTTAATGATCCGCATGGCATGGCACTCCGCCGGAACCTACCGCGTCTTTGACGGGCGCGGTGGCGGCGGCACCGGCCAGCAGCGCTTTGCCCCGCTCAATTCCTGGCCAGATAACGTCATTTTGGATCGCGCTCGGCGTCTGTTATGGCCGATCAAAGCCAAGTACGGTCGGGCTATTAGCTGGGGCGATCTGATGATCCTGGCAGGTAACGTCGCACTTGAAACGATGGGCATGCCGACCTTCGGTTTCGGTGGCGGGCGCCCCGATGTGTGGGAGCCAGACGATGACGTCTACTGGGGATCAGAAAATACATGGCTGAGCAACGATGAGCGTTTCGCCGCTAAGGGCCAGCTAGAAAAACCGCTGGGCGCAACCATGATGGGATTGATCTACGTCAATCCAGAAGGCCCGAACGGCAACCCTGATCCGCTCATCTCCGCCAAAGAAATCCGCGAAACATTTGAGCGCATGGCGATGGATGACGAAGAAACTGTTGCTCTTATCGCCGGTGGGCACACTTTCGGTAAGACGCATGGCGCTGCACCTGAAGGCGATTACGTCGATGCTGAGCCGGAAGCTGCTCCGATTGAGCAAATGGGCATCGGTTGGAAGAATCGCTTCGGAACTGGCAACGGGAATGACACCATCGGCTCTGGCGTGGAAGTGACGTGGACGTACCACCCGACCCGCTGGGATAACGAGTTTTTCCATATTCTCTTTGCCTACGAGTGGGAGTGCGTCAAAGGTGAAGGTGGGCACTACCACTGGCGGCCCAAGGATGGCGGCGGTTCGGATATGGTGCCGATGGCGCAAGGCAGTGGGCGGCGTGAACCGCGCATGCTCACCTCGGATATTGCCCTGCGGGAAGATCCGATCTACCGTGAAATCTCGCTGCGGTTCCGCAATGACCAAGCAGCCCTGACAGAAGCATTCCGGCGCGCCTGGTTCAAGCTCACCCACCGCGATCTCGGTCCGAAGTCGCGCTATCTTGGGCCAGAAGTGCCACAGGAAGATCTGCTGTGGCAAGATCCGATTCCGGTCCGCGATTATGAACTGATCGACGCGGGAGATATTGCGCTGCTACAAGAACGCATCGAAGCCAGTGGGCTGACGGTTTCCGAGCTGGTTTCGGCTGGCTGGGCGGCATGTGCGAGCTTCCGTGGTTCGGATAAACGCGGCGGTGCCAACGGTGGGCGTATCCGGCTAGAACCGCAGCGCAGCTGGCAGGTTAATAACCCCTCACAGTTGGCGAAAGTGTTGGAGGTACTGGAGGGTATCCAGACCCAGTTCAACGCCGAGGCTGGTGAAAAGCAGGTATCCATTGCTGATCTGGTGGTTTTGGCTGGCAATACCGGCGTGAAGATGGCCGCTCGGGCTGCCGGCTATGAGGTCGATATTCCCTTTACCCCAGGGCGTACCGACGCTAGCGCAGAGCAAACGGATGTGAAGTCATTTAGCTACCTAGAGCCACTGGCTGACGGTTTCCGTAACTACCAGCACGAAAGCGTGGCAGGAAACCGCGCCGAGTACATGCTGATTGACCGCGCCAATTTGCTGACCCTCTCCGTCCCGCAAATGACGGTACTCTTGGGCGGTATGCGCGTGCTGGGCACCAACTGGGATGGCTCCCAAGATGGTGTACTGACGGATCGCCCCGGCGTGCTGACCAATGATTTCTTCGTAAATTTGCTGGATCTGCGTTACACCTGGCACGGTATCGACGGCAGCGAGCACCGCTTCCAAGCAGAAGACCGCGATGGGAACGTAGTATTCACCGGAACTCGCGCGGATTTGGTGTTCGGGTCAAATTCCGAACTGCGGGCAGTAGCTGAAGTCTATGCCAGCGCTGACGGTCAACAGCAATTCGTTGAGGACTTCGTCAAAGCCTGGGTGAAGGTCACGAACCTGGATCGCTTTGACGTGCGCTAAAAGCGATCCCCGTTACTATCCGCAACGCCTCAGACGGCGGGCGAACATACTCGCACTGCGCTGAAAGCGATCCTGCTGTATGTGCAAGGCCACGGATAGAAAGCAAATACGCACACCGCGGCGAATGTTAAGAGATTTAGCGGCGGTGCATAACTGATCCGTGAGCTGGTTTCTGCTCGGTTGGCTTAGGGCCGAGCAGAAACCAGCTTTACGGTACGGTCTGCTTGGCGGGCAACCTCTGGATCGTGCGTGACCAGCAGCAAGGCACAACCACGTTGGCGAACAACGTCGAAGATCAGCGCGATCACCTCGTCACGCATCTCAAAATCAAGTGCGCCGGTTGGCTCGTCGGCGAGTATCAGTTGTGGCTTGTTAATAAGCGCTCGCGCCAGTGCAGTGCGTTGGCGTTCTCCACCGGATAAGTGCTGAGCTAAAGTCTGCGGATTAACCCCAAGCTGGAGGAGCAGATCTCGCGCTTCACGTTCAACATTGCCATCGTGCTTATCCCAAAGCAGACGGGGAAGCATGACGTTATCTAGTGCAGTGTATTGGGAAAGTAGCGCCCCATTTTGAAAAACAGTTCCAATCGTTGTGGAACGTAGGCGGGCTAGTTCGGAGAAAGATTTGGAATGTATGTTTTCTCCGTTAACACTCGCTATACCTGAGATGGGGCGATGCATGCCGAGCAGCGTCAGGAGTAGGGTGGATTTTCCGATGCCGGATCGGCCGGTGATTGCTACGCTTTGACCGGCGTCAATCCGAAGATTTAATGGAGAAAACAGTGGTTCGCCGCCGTAGCCGCATACGAGATCGTCACATACAAGGATTGACATTAGCTTTCCTTTCCCGGATGCCATGATTTAGCAGCGACGGTAATCTGCCGATAACTTGCCCATGCGTGGGCGAAAAGTATCACGGTATAAATCGCGGTAATCACCGCGATGAATTCCCAAGGGATGATGCCATTGGCGGGGCGCAACATCTGATAGGAGAGATAGACGCCGGTAATTATTGCGGCAATCCCAGTCGTAATGCCAATGGTGATATTGCGCCGCAGGAGAACCCTCACGACTGGCTTTTGTTTACCTGTTAAGGAAATAATTGGAGCGAGTTCGCGGGCTTGCCGGCTGTTTTCCTTGGAAAATTGAATCCAGGTCACGCTAATGCCGATGATAAAAGCACATACTGCAAACATACTCAGCCAGGAGGCTTGTTGCTGGTAGATCGCGGCAGTAGATCGTGAATTTTCGCCGTCAAATTCTGTGATAGGCGGTAATACTGAATCGCTGAAATCAATATCTTCGATTTTGTCCAAGGGTGAAATAGAGGCAGATGTGAGCGTGTAGATATATGCGCGCTGTGTGTGGTGAAGGTCTGGTTTGCCAGTGCCGTGGCGAGGAGCTATATAGCTTTGTACGTAGAACCTGGCGAGGTCGAGGTTAAAATCCGGATCAGGCTTAGTGGCAGGATGAGAACCAAGGGTAGAGCTGAGGTTGTGTTGCGCTCCGTCAGGCGTAGTAAGAACCTGTATGCCACCTCCATCTGAGGTAAATACGATCATGGCCTGCGGTAGGGCTTCGTTGATTTTCTGTGCTACGTTCAGGGCGCAGTCGGTGTTCGTCTCGGGGCAAACAACTTTCGTCTTCGTGACCTGCAGTGAAGGTTCATGTGGCGCTGGCGATGATGTTGAATCGGCGAGGATGTTAAATATTCCGACGAGTAGCACGCCAATAATGATAAAGATTCCGGCAAGCCCTGCGGGGCGTGAACCAGTGTCGGCATTGCGATAAGCCCAGCGAGCAAAGAGTGCTGTGAGGTGATCCTTGCTGTGTTTAGCGGCTCTGAGAGAGGTGAGCTGAACGAGAGCGCTGAGGGTGGCAGAAAGCCCTATAGAGACGCAGAAAATGGAAAGGACGAGGAGAATCAGAAGGAGTGAAGCGGGAAGTGTGAGAGCCGTGAGGCTGTATATTCCGGCAATGACGATACCGAGGGCGAAAACCGCGATGCCACACCACGTCGGGGCTTTGCGATTACGCGAATGACTCTGCAGTGTTATAGATAATGCAGGTTTGGTGATGTAGAGGCACGCAAATGCCATTACCGCTAGTTCGATGAACACCAAAGTTGGCAGATGTGGCAAGAATGCTGCCGAGTGAAGATGCCGCTTAGAGATGGGTAGGAGAAGAAAACCGCTAGCGAAAAGGAGTTGCATAATGAGCGCGAGAAAACTCCCGATAGCGGTGGGAACAGCTAGTTTTGAGACGCAGTAACCATATAGTTTTCGGCGTGGAGCACCAATGCATTGCAAAATAACGAGATCGTGGTGTACATGATTCTGGAAATCGCGCCGAGTTGCTCTAATTAATACGATAAGCGGGCATACTAAGGTCACCAGAGCAATAGGGAGTAAGTATTGTGCCCATCTTTCGTAGCTGGGGAATCCGAATGCTGCGCCCTGAACATTAGGGAATCTTCCGTCGTCGGTGCTGAAACCGGAAGCGAGAAAGACCTTATCTTGGGAAATGGCAAGATCAACGAACTCTTGATGATGAAGAGGTCTGACGTAAACGAGAAGCTCTTTATCGAGAGTGACGCTGTTGTTGATAGTGGCCTCAATCGGGCCGAACTGTTTTTCAATATCGGAGCGTATATCGCTAGCTGATTGGGTGATCGCACTATGACCTGGTTCTAGCCAGGTGGCCAAACCTGGGGGAGGAGGTGTGTGATCGGAAAGGGGCTCGTAGTACAGGATCGTCAGTAGGTTTCCGTCGAGAAATGTATTGTCGATACGGTAAGCCAGCCCCGCATGCTCCAGGTTTTCTATGTATTGCGGAGCACGCGAGCTGGCGATAGTAGCCCGATAGGAAAGCTCAAAAGAAATACTGGCAATAGCAAAAGCGCACATCATTGTGAGAAATACAGTAGTTGCAATCGAGATTCCGATAGGGCGTAGGCGATTTTTCATGTGACCACCCTCCATCGGATAAGACGTCTATGTGATACTTAAGCATTTCTCGCTATATGTGCTTGTAGGTATTCTAAATACTCTGCGGAAAGCTACGGATAGCGTTTCTATCCGTCTATGGAACTATGAACTTATGCGGGGAAGCTGTGGAGGTTAGCTGCGAGGGATTGTTTATTAGAGATGCCAGAGAATGTCTCTGGCTGCCGCTATGAGCGGAAATTACCTCCCCCCCCCGCGATAGAGGGTTTATACGGCTTGTGGACGGGTATTTTCATTATGAGCCGGATCGCTGTTTAGCGCAGTGCAGGAAATGAGGGTTACCACCTTGTTGCGTAGGGCGGAGTTATTCTGTGTAGGAGTTTTTTTTGGGGGGGGGGGGAGAGAAACTGTTTTGTTGTCACGACGCCCTTGCTGTAGAGATACCGCTTTGCTTCTAATGTGCGTGTTAATTAGCTTTTCTTTTCTAATAGCGAGGGCGTGACGGTTAACAGGCAACCGATTCCGATGAACCATAAAACGACGGCGATTCCAGCCGTCGTTGGCGTATGAGCAACAAGGATATGGTACGGGCGCGGGGAAGAATCGCGATTGTAGCCAAATCCCACACATATAAGCAGGGCAAGGATTGGAATAATCTCCACTTTAAGGGAGGAAAACAAGCAGGCAGAACACATACCGATAGCTTGGAAAGCGAGAGTTGATACTAGAAGAGTTCGCAAATCTTTTTCACTGATCGGCACCTGGAGGAGAAAAGCATTTGCTACAAAGCGCATAAGGATGATCCCGAGCCATTGGATAGCACACAGCGTCACCGTCAGTGCGGCTCGAAATAATCGAATAGGGGCTACCGCAAGAGTTTCCATGTGTGGAGCAACAGAATTGACAACTATCGCGCAGATACAACCAAGGAAAGGTCCGAGGAAATAGGAAAACGCGGTATCCCACGCATAATCAAAAGACGGAGTACCAAAAGACTCGGTATAGAAACTTTCAAAGGCAGCAATAAGTACGAGAGAAGCAAGCACTGCCGAGCCAAATCTCCGTGTTTTTACGAAAGCGAGCGGTGGAAAGTCCATAATCATCACGCGCGAAGTAGCTCAATGTAGCGCTGCTCTAAGCCTCGCACAGAACGATCTCCGTCTTGGACTAATACCTCAGATGAGCCGTTATGAACGACTCTGCCTTCAGAAAGAACAACGAGGTGTTGTGCGGCGGATTCGACGTCCTCTACCAAATGTGTTGATAGCAATATGGTCGAGTTGAGCTGTGATAGTAACTGACGGAAATGGGCACGCTGTTCTGGATCGAGGCCTGCGGTTGGTTCATCAAGAATAATAAGCTGAGGCGTTCCTGCGATTGCCGCGGCAATACCAGTGCGTTGACGCATACCCCCTGATAGGGCGCGGATCTTTTTGTTTGCGTCTTTTGTTAAATCAACGCGCTCAATGGCGTGAGCTGCGGCGTCGGCAATCTGTTTCTTCGGGAAAGTCCTCATCCACAAGTTATATTCAACGAATTGACGCACGGTGAGAGCCGGATCAGCAGAAAAGTCTTGTGGAAGGAAACTGAGATCTTGCAAGGCGAGGCGGCGCTCATGAGCATTGCTCATTGCTCTGCCCATGATAGTGACGGTTCCTGCTTTAGGCTTGAGAATTCCTGTTATGCTTTTTAAAAGAGTGGTTTTACCTGCGCCATTTGGGCCTAATAGTCCGATCACCCCTCCGCTGGGAATCTGTAGGGATAGCTCATTAAAGATCGTGTGTTTTCCGTAGCCTTGGGTGAAATTGCATAGATTAATAGCGGTGGTGCTCATGATAGATCCTTAACTTGACAGGTAGTGCGGTATTCATCGACCATGCGCATAAGTTCCTGGACTATTTGCTCGTTGGTATATCCTGCCCATTTTTGGCCAAGTCGGGCGACGGCATTATCGTTGGTTACATTTTCTGAGGAATAGCCAGAGAATGTAATGTCGCCATAAACATAGTTGGTAGTAATATCCATCAAAGCCCAGCGAGCATCATCCGTATCATTACAGGAGTGAACGTCGGCCAGTAATTTATCGAGATATGGTCCGGCAATCATTTGTGCAGATACCCAAGGGTTCTCATTCCCGCCTAGCGCACCGAGAGTGAAAGTGTCCTCAATTGTGCTCTTATTCTGCAGATTATCTTTAACGGGTTCTAATCCGGTTTCTAAAAATAGGGCGGGCTTAGGTGGATTGCCAGCTAGAGTTAATAGCAGATTTCCACGCTCTATTTGTTTAGTAAAAGCCGGTACTTTGTAGTCGCTTTCTTTCCAGACGCAGATCGTATCTTTGCCGTGAGTATTGCAGAAGAAATTTGATGCAGTGGGGTGGCGCATGGTCGATAGTGGCGTTCCGGAATGAAGAAAGAAAACAATGAATAATGCGGCGCTTAGCGCGAGTTGTAGAGAAAATGTCGTTTTGGGGTGTGAAGTGAAATGGTAAATGTAGCCGATCAGTAGCGTTAGTATGCCGATCGTTAAGCAAGGGATAATGAGGCGATAGATAGCAGGATTCCAGGTATCGCAATTATTTATAGTAGATACCGCGTTGGTTGCGTAAATGCCGAGGAACGTACCTAGGATTAGTGATGCGAGAACGGCGATAAGCTGGATAGAAATAATCGTTGCAATAATCTCGCCAACGATTACAGGTATAGCAGTAAATAACAGTGCAGATGGGATGTAGCCAAGATCTAAAAGACCGCGATGAGTAGTAATGCTAGAAGCGGCTAACGCGAGTAGGTACGCTAGGCAGAACGGCATTAAGGCAAGCGTTGTGTACCGAACCAATAAGTCGCAGAGTTTTAGCGCTATCCAAGAGCGCGGTGTGGTATTCGATATGGCATTCTCGTCAGCTCTGAGATGGGTTATTGTTAGTGCGGCGGATATGCCAGAAATCGGACCGCTAATAAAGGTAATAAAAATCCATAACAGTGGAGTCACCCCGTTATAGGAATCTAAGATACGGTCCTTTAAGGCGAACATGAAAACCAGGCACGCCACAATCATGGCGAGGGAAGCTAAAGCGTATGTACGGCGTGGATAGCGGTATGTGAACACAAGCGCTCCCTAAGTGTATTGCCCGTTGACAACTTCCTCGTTGAACCTGGTAATCGAACACTACCATTTTCGAGCGCTTCGTATAGGGAATTCTGGATAAGTCGGTATTGGTGGAGGGGGAGGGTGGGGCGGTGGAAATGCTGTTTAGCTTTGCGGATCTATGTATAGCCGAGGGTGGTAAACAGTTTCTCTAAGCTTTTTGCCGACGGATTAGCAATCTCATTAACAACGAGCATAGCAAAATGCGTCGCACCCACATGAGATTCGACAACTTCTTGCAGTGTTGATACTTGCGTACCACGAACCTTAAACGTATCGGTGAGCATAGCAAACAGTTGCTCATCACTGTGAGCGTTGAGCCACCGAGACAGCGCCGAGATAGTACGCGGAGTGGTGATCTGATTCATCTGCGTACCATCACCCAAAATCTCATCGAGAGAAATATTTTCATCAGGATCGGAGCTATCAATAACTTGCGGGGTATTTTTGGCAAAAATCATCTGCGGGTGCGCCTCTAAAACCTTGCGAATATGGCGGTTCAAATTCGGATCAAGATCGAGATAGGTCTGAGTATCAGGGGACACACGATACAAGACAAATCGAGAGATCGACGCTTCATCGAGCGCGGTGACATTGCCCTTATCATTACCGGCAATAACCACCTTGAGGTTATCGGGCAATTTCATTGACCCAATGGCGCGCATGGTCGGGATCGACAATGCTTCAGAGGTGACATCAGGGGTGGTACGGTTGAGTTCATCGAGAAACAAGATCGGAGTCTCATCAGGGTGCTCACAGGCATAAGTAATCGCGTCAGCGATGATCGCATGTGGGTAGAATTCCTGCTTATAGGAGATAATCTCTCCATCCGTATTCATCACCGGCACAAGACGGGCACCCGTTAAATCAGCCTTATCAGCGAGCTGATTACATGGCAGGGTAAAACAGCGAGTATTCATCAAGGTGGCAAGACTTTCTAACCAGCTTGATTTACCAATACCGGCTTCACCGAGCAACATCGGAATATTATTAGCTTCTAAATCAGCACGGACGCAAGAGAGGAGAACATTATTAAAACGCATGAGTGGTATCCTTAATATGAAAGTAATAAAACAATAGAACGACCAAAAATGGTAGAACTATCACAACATAAATCGACCCCCGCCGAGATGGCGGGGGTCTTATGGGTTGATTGATGGAAAAACTCGATCAGTTTTATGGGCATTCGGTGTATTTTTGGATAGTTGTATGGTGAGTAGTGGTGTATCCATGTTGTAATAGATACTTACCATATTCTTCAATGGCGGCGAAATCATTAGATGGGATTTCATGACCATCATGTAAGAACTTAACAAATTCACCAATATACTGCGGTTGACATACGGGCTGAGCAGGTTGTACCGGCTGGGGAGCTGGTGGATTCGGATTAATATTTACACCAGGTTGGTCAACCGAAATACCATAGTCAGTATCTGGCTCAGGTTGTGGATCAGGGATCACCGGCTGGGGCGCGGGCGCAGGAGCAACGGGCTGCGGAGCGGGTGCTGGTTGAGCAGGTACGACAGCGGGCGGTTGCGGAGCAGGCTTAGCTGGCTGCGCGGGTTGAGCAGGTGCTTTTGGAGTAGAAAACACCGGAGCTTCATCTACTGGAGCAGTGGCGATCACTTCACCAACCTTGTTCTTCGTCTCTTCCGAGGCTTTCGGGTTAGCGGCAACACCGGCGGTGGTCTTGTTCACTGCGTCTTTGCCAGCCTCACCTTTCAGCGTCTCATCGCCTTTAGCGACCGCGTCTTTAACCTGATCGAGAACCTTCTTCAAATCCTCGTCCTTGACCTGGTCGGCAGGAATGACCTCCATTTTCACCTTTTCGGCGGTGGCAGCCATCTTCGAACCTTCAGCGGGCTTAACCGCAACATTAACCGGCTGGGGGACGGTAAACAATTCACCTTTATTGGTAATCGGGGTAATGTAGGACACCTTATAGTTACCCGCGTCCACGATTATTGAATCCGTGGTAGCTTTAGTAGACGGCTTAATGGCGTGATAGAACGTCGCGGGCGTCTTTACTTCCGTGGTCGCTTTTGTATCTGCTTTATCGGCAGACTTAACGTCTTTATTAGCGTCCTTATCCTTTGCGTCCGTACCGTTCAGCTTCGGATCAGAGGTATCTTTATCAATACGTACAATCAACGGTGAGGACTGTTCCGTCCAATTCTGATGGGGAGCGACTTCGATGGATAGAGCACCGTATGTGTTGGTGCTATCGCTAGAGGTGTTCTGAGGTTCTGTTGAATCAGTTTTAAACCAGGTAACGGCAAGACCGCCCACGGCAGTAAGTGTGAGGATTGAGGCGATGATAATGGCAAGTTTCTTTTGAGCTAGCAACGTATTCTCTTTATCTTAATAGTGCTTTCGTTGCGCCGAAGTGAAAGCACTTCGGCGCAACGTGTTGTGGTGTAGTGGTTGGAAATATGGGAGAGCTAGAGGCTATATTCGATCACGCGGATCGGGAGCTTTGCTTGATGAGAAGGGATAGTTTAAGTGAACGCTACTTGTGAACCCATGTTCCGTGTGAGTCTTGGGCGTACGAGGATAATTCAGATTCGGGGATGAAGATTGTTCCGTCTTTCATTGAACCGAACTCAACTTCTGCGATTCTTAAAGGAAATTTAGTGCTCTCTTTAGAACTATCTGAAAGTGGTGCACTTCCCTTGAAGTCAAAGCCGGCATAATAGTCGTCATCGGCTGGAGAGAGATTACATTTTGTTACATGGATGAATTCGTTCGCTGAATCATCTATGTACATTCCCCATTCTGGATTATCAGCATTAAATTGTGAAATTGGTATAAATCTCGCCCCTTCGTCAAGGTGGGGGTATAAGAATTGACGTACCCAATAGTCACTGGGGTGTAAGTCGTAGTATGACGTTGGTTCTGATCGTTCAGAGATGAGACTTCCAGATGGTTTGGCGGCTTCTTCCCAGCCGTCGTTGTACTCAATCGCTCCCTTGATGGCGCAGAGTTGGGTTGATTTTACCTCGACGGAACTTAGTGTTAGAGATTTGACTGCGACGCTTGTTTTATCGGCTTCCAGTAGTGGGATGAGATCGGAGTTTAGTGCAACTGTGACGCTCCCTGTTGGGTAGACGCCCGTCGGTGTTGAGAAATCGAAGAAAGAGCCTTCCTCTTTTAATGCTTCACTTATCTCGCTACCTGCCTCATTGGAATTGCATCCAGAAATGCATGCTGTGCATGCTGCGATGATTGAAATGAGTGCTAATGATCTTTTCACGTGATCCTCCAGTGTGTGCTTGAGATTTTCGTGTTCACTGTAGCAGGAACTGATCGCTTCTTGTGGAAGTTATCAGTACCTGGAACTAGTAAGTGCTGATTGTCACGATTGATTGAGTGAGAGAGGGCTTATCGCATGCATTGCGAATGACGCTCGGCGTGAATCTGCGTGCCGAGCGTCACCGTCGCGCTATGACTCAGGAATCTCTTGCAGAGCAGCTCGGGATAACGTCGCGATATTTGGCGGGTATTGAGCGGGGCGAACGTAACCTCACCCTCGACTCAATAGAGGTCCTAGCTGCTGAGCTGGGAGTTGACCCTCATTCGTTACTTGCTCCACCACGTAGATAGCGCCGTCTTACTGATGACGGGCACGAGTGGAGTGCGGCGGTAACTGCCGTCCAGGATAGCCCTTCGAATCGTACAAGCTCGTTGGCGCGGGCGATAATGTGTTCTTCGACTGCGTCTCGGAGTAGGGCAAGATCGTGTAGTT
This sequence comes from Trueperella sp. LYQ141, assembly GCF_046599555.1. NCBI lineage: Bacteria > Bacillati > Actinomycetota > Actinomycetes > Actinomycetales > Actinomycetaceae > Trueperella > Trueperella sp. LYQ141. The sequence goes on from NZ_JBKIWQ010000006.1 coordinate 90,791, forward strand.
CTGCCTCGCCAGGGGAGAGATTAGGGTTATGTGAGTCGTTGTGAAAAGCGGCGACGTATTCGCGAGCGAATTCAAAAGTATTCATAATGATCTCCAAATGTAATGGAGGGCGAGTCGGCAGCCCGTCTTATTTGGGTTGCTGAGAGCGATTCGCCTCCGCGGCATCGCTCGACCGCGATAGCGGTCTTTCGACGTGGTAATAGGGCAGTGGTAGGCCTCTGTAGCCCTGGGTTATAGGGCAAAATGTGTGGTTAATGTTTTAGCCTTAGGGTGTTTGAGGGTTATAGGACAAAATGTGTTGCTTGTGGGTTAGTCCCAGGTGTTGTGGTATGGGGTGGTGTGGTGGAGTTCGTTCCAGCAGATTGCGTCGCCCCAGGTGGGTATGGTGGTGTTGGCTTGTTGGTG